>CAZIYY010000005.1:0-5442 GCA_964543585.1 uncultured Anaerolinea sp.
GACTGCGAAGCGTGTCTATTTATCATTGGTATATAAAATGGGTACTTGACAGTGGAGGCATTCTGCTCTACCTTCTCACCCAATATCCTTACGCGCTGCCGTGGATCAGCCCGATACAACAAAATCTGAACTCGACGAGCGGTCTTCAACGGTGTTTGACCGTCACGCAACAGTTGTTGCAAGAAGGCTTTATCCTTTGGTTTCAACTCGAACTTCTCTGGCTTCCGACCGTGCATGGCGCGACTCCCATCTCCTGTTGAGCATTAACGCTACCATGCTTGCTCAAGCCTAGCAAGGATTTCTTGCAGAATTTTGCCTACAGACCACTAGAGAGCGCCTCTTACGTTCAAAATCTTAACTTCGCGTTCAGCCAGCCGCCACTTTTCTTCAAGGTGTGTCAAAGGGCAGGCTTGGAATTTTTGTGCGGATTTCGTTTTCCAACTCTTCGTTGGCTTCCCACATTATTTTTCCAAGGGGGATTCTTTTCAGATGGCTGGGAGAGAGGAGGTGGCCAAGTTGGAGTCTGTAGGCAGTTCCAAGCCACTTTGTGTAAGTGAGGGTTGGAGCGTCTAAGAGAAGGTAGTATACACCGAGCATTGAAGCAAAGGCACTGCGCTTCACGGATTTGATTTGAGACCATGTTGCTATAATAGAGAATTCAGGTCTCTTATATTCTATACCCGTAGCAGAAGTAATGACGCAAGTGTCGGTAAGAGCATAATAAAAGGGGACTGAGAAAGTGTCTGAAAAGTCAAAAATAATATTGCGCCATGTCATTCTGAGCCGCGGAGCGGCGAAGAATCTCTGATTTGTAGGGAAGATTTCAAACGGGAGGAGAGATTCTTCGCTCCTTTCAGTCGCTCAGAATGACATGTACCATAGTTTTCAGACACTCTCTGAGTATATAGCAACGGGGATGTAAACGATTAGCATTGGGGCGAATGAGGGGTCTCGATATATTTCGCGCAGGATCCAAAAAGCCCAAACAATGAACATCCCTGCGATAAGATGGGCCATATAGCGCGTAAACCGCCGTCTTCTTGTGTAGTAGATTCTTTGATTTCGTTGAGTGTTTATATTTGAGTCTGTTCTCATAAGTGCACCAGAGGGTAGAGATCGCAATATGTAGAAAATGACGGCCCAACGCTGGATGGAGCGAAAGTCCTAAAATAATCTCATTGAAAGTTTCTCTTCTTAGCGACCGATATCTTCGAGACTATGACCCGGCGCAACGGGCGTGGCATAACGATAGAATGATTTTGCAAGTCCTCCTCCAAACCAGATACTGCTTTTTTCCAAATCAATCTCGTTCGCTACATTCCAGACCACTGTCTTCCAATCGGGGTCGAAGATTAGATAACCCGTATCGCCGAACAGTTCTATACGATTACCGCCTGGCTCGAAGCAATATAGGAAGTAAGCCTGTGTGGTTCCGTGTTTGGCTGGACCGCTTTCGATGCGGATATCGCGCTCGGATAAAATGTCGGCGATGTCCAATAAGTGTTGTGGCGCGCCATACCAATATGCGACATGATGAAAGCGTCCGCGCGAACCTGTTGAATCGCGCATCAAAGCCAGTTCGTGGACCAGCGCGCTCACGCTCAACCACGAGCCGACAGTTGCTCCGCCGTCCCCGATCTTTTGTTCACGCAATTTGAATCCCATCACGTCGGTCATAAACTCGGTGTTCTTGACGACATCGCTCACCATGAGATTCACATGGTCAATGCGGCGCACAGGCACACCTCGCAGAGGTCGTTTCGAGGGACGGTTACGAAGTTTGCTGGCGAGATCGGCATCGGCTTTGAAGTAATCAAGCTCCCACAACACTTTTTCGTTGTGACCATCGGGCGAAGTGAATTTGTAGGCGCGGCCATGGGCGTAGTCCTTCTCTGTCCAACCACCGCCCAAGCCCGAGGCTTCGATCTGACGCGTCACTTTTTCCAAAGATTCAGGCGAGGATGCGCGCCATGTCACTTCCTCCATCCCCGCTTCTTTCGCTTCCGTGATCTTAAGGGTGTATTGATAGAAATCCTCATACGCGCGCATGTAAACAGACTGCCCTTCACGATGGCTGATCTCCATGCCGAGCATGTCATGGAAGAAAGCAACCGACTGATCCGGCTTGGGAGAATAAAGCGCAACACTTACAAGTTGGGCAATGTCAGTGTTCATCACTTCTCCTTATGAAAATGTCACGGTCAGCGGAGGTTGACTTGTCAGTGAAAAGATGAACTCATCACCCGCTTTGACAGGAAGCATTTTTGTAATGCCGCCCGAAATAACGATATCGCCGGGCTCCAGCGAGACTCCAAATTCGAGCAGTTTGTTTGCGAGCCAGGCCGTGGAAATGGCGGGATGCCCAAGCGCCGCCGACCCTAGTCCTTCAGCGGCTGGCACACCGTTGTGATGAATAGTCATTGCGAGCGCGGCGAGGTCTGCGTCGCGCATTTGCTTATCCCATGTGCCAAGTGTGAAGCCGCCGTAAGAAGCGTTATCGGCGATAGTGTCAACTAATTTGATCTTCCAATCCGCGATGCGGCTTGCGACAATTTCAATACCCATCGCACAAGCCTCTGTCGCATCCAGTATTTGTTCGGGTGTGATGTTCGGCTCACGCAAAGATTTACCGATGAGAAATGCAACTTCGCCTTCAATGCGCGGTTGCAGGAAATCGCTCGCCGGGATATTTACTTTTTCATTCTGTGCGGGATAGAAGCTTGATTGCCACAGTGTTCCATAATCTGGTTCATTGACTCCCAGTTGCTGCTGTATTGCTTTGCTGGTCAAGCCGATCTTTCGCCCGACGATTTTTTCGCCGCGTTCCAAGCGCATGTTTGCCCAATGTGTCTGAATGGCATAAGCGGTCTTTATATCCGTAATCCCATCCGATTCAGAGATGGGTGGAATCGGGGTACGCGTTTGCCAGGCGGTGTCGAGTTGTTCGGCAAGGAATTCGATGGAGGAGGGAGGTGTGTTCATGGCGGTTATTAGAGAGTTAGAGAATTGGAGAATTAGAGACTGGAGACTAGGGATTCTGATACATAGTCTCCAATCTCCAGTCTCTCTTTTTAAATCTGTCCACTGAAGAATTGTGCCAGGAGTTGATTGAAACTTTTGGCGTACTCAACTTGAATCCAGTGACTGCATTGTCCATAAACATGCAGTTGTGCGTTGGGTAAATGTCTCAGCAAATGCAGACTCGTTTCCATAGGAACAATCCCATCGTCACGCCCGTGAACGAGAAGCGTTGGGTGATTCATGCGGCGGAGCGCCAGTTCGGACACAACCAAATCATCAATCGCTGTCTGGCGCGGCGCGGGGAACATCGCTTTGAAGGAGCGCTGGACATCCGCGTTCATCGCGGCTTCAAAACGCGTTTTGGCTATCGTGTCGAGTCGATCCGCGAGGAAGGTGTCATCATAAACAAACCAGCGGATGAGGTTGCGGAACATTTGCAGGGAGGGATCATCATAGAAGCCCCACAGGCGATCCAGCGCGGGCGTGATTTTATGCGGCGTTCCAATCGGTCCCATGTGAACGACGCGCTCAAATCTGTTTGGGGCATCCATCAAAAGATGAAGCGCGATTGCGCCTCCCATTGAGTTGCCAACCAGATGCGCCTTCTCGATTTTCAGCGCGTCCAGCAGCGCGAGGCATTGATCCACCCACAATCGCATCCAGGCTCTCATGCCATCGGGCGAATCCTTTGGGTGCTCGGTCGCGCCAAAGCCAGCCAAATCGGGAGCAATACAATGAAATTGTCCATCCAGCGTGGGCAGGGCAAACTGCCAGTTGGACCAAGCTGTCACACCGGGACCTGACCCGTGTAAAAAAAGAACAGCATCCGCCTTGTCTTCACCGCTGATGTTGGTGTACGTGCGATAACTGCCAGTCTTAATTTCAGTGTTTGAAACAGTCATGAGCTCTTATCCTTTTGTGATTTTTGTTTTGCCAATTCCAGGGCGACATCCAAGATCCAATCTTCCTGTCCTGCCATGGTTTTGCGTCGCCCTAATTCAACAAGAATTTCCACTGGGTCCACGTTGTATTGTTTGCCAAGCCGTTTCGCGTGCAGAAGGAAGGTCGAGTACACACCTGCATAACCAATTGCGATTGAATCGCGGTCAGGGATGGGTTGAAACGGCATAAAGGGCGCGACAACAAATTCAGCGGCATCGAGCAACGCGAACACATCCCAATTATGCTCATACCCAAGCCTGTCGAGCGCGGCAACGATGAGTTCCGTGGCGGTGTTACCTGCTCCTGCGCCCAAGCCTCGAAGGGTGCCATCCACTTGATCCGCGCCCGCTTCGACCGCGGCAAGTGTATTCCCGACGCCCAAGCCAAGATTGTTATGAGCGTGAAACCCCACTTGGGTTTTCAGCGCCCCTTTGAGCGCGCGCACGCGTGAAGCCGCGCCATCCGGTAAAAGCGCGCCGGCTGAGTCCACGATATAGACACAATCTGCCCCATAACTTTCCATGAGCAATGCCTGTTCAGCGAGAAATTCGGGAGGGCGCATGTGAGACATCATCAGAAAACCAACTGCCTCAAGTCCCATTTCTTTTGCCATGCCGAAATGTTGTTGAGAGATGTCGGCTTCGGTGCATTGTGTGGCAATGCGCACAACCTGGATACCGCGTGAAAAGGCTTCCTTCAATTCCTTGCGCGTGCCGATGCCCGGCAGAAGAAGCGCCGCGATCCTGGCGTTCGTAACAGCGTTGCGCGCCTCTTCGATGAGATCCATTTCATTCGTGAGCGAGAATCCGTATTGAATGGAGGAACCAGCCAGTCCATCGCCGTGCGTTACTTCGAGCACCGGCACACCGGCTTTGTCGAGAGCCTGCGCGACATTTCTTACCTGCTCGCGGGTAAATTGATGTCGCATTGCATGAGAACCGTCTCGAAGTGTTGTATCTGTTAATCGTGGCGCTTTCATAATTTAATATTTAATTTTCTTGCCTAAGGATTTTTTGGGCGAATACTTCTCCAACCTGCCGCGCGGAGGCTGTCATGATGTCGAGATTGCCTGCATAGGAGGGGAGGAAGTCGCCTGCGCCGGTTACTTCCAGTAACATGGCGATCAATGTTCTCCTGCCCTCAGGCGTATCGCGGATTTCAAAGACCGGCTCATTTTTTAGACGATAGCCCGGTACGTAAGCCTGAACAGCAGTGACCATCTCTTCGACTGAATCGACGATCGCCTGGCGATCCACATCCTCTGACTCCAAAAGGACATAAATCGTGTTTCGCATCAGGATCGGCGGGTCAGCCGGATTGAGAATGATGATGGCTTTGCCCTGTTTTGCCCCGCCAATTACCTCAAGTCCTCGCGCCGTGGTAAAGGTAAATTCATCAATGTTCTGGCGCGTACCGGGTCCGGCAGAGAGACTGGCGACCGTGCTGACCATCTCAGCGTAAGGCACAGCCACTACGCGC
>CAZIYY010000005.1:5452-55533 GCA_964543585.1 uncultured Anaerolinea sp.
TGCATATACAAGCGGGATGGTTGCCTGTCCACCGCACGTGATCAGGTTGACATTCTGCTCGTCCATGTGCGCACCTAGATTCACAGGGGGGATCACGTATGGTCCGCGCGCGGCAGGCGTCAGGTCAATAGCGATGCGGCCCGCGTCCCGCAACATTTTTGCATGGCGGACATGAGCGTGGGCGCTGGTCGCATCGAAAACGATTCGGATTTCTGGATCGTCGAGAATGGGCTGGATACCATCGTGGCTCGCATTGATCCCCAAAGTTCGCGCGCGCGCCAATCCTTCCGATTGCGGCTCAATCCCGGTGAGCAGAGCGAGCTCCATATGACCCGGTTCGCGCAGGATCTTAAACATCAAGTCACTGCCGATGTTGCCTGAACCAAGGATGGCGACTTTGACTTTGTTGGTGGGAGAAGCGCTCATTTGACTGGCGACCCGTAATATCCCAGACGTTTGGAGATGGTTTTCGCGGCGCGCATCACTCCATCGCGGAAGTCTGTTTGTGAACGCCGAAAACGATAGGCGGGGATTGACATGCTGATGGCCGCTATAACCCGGCCGGTGTGATTGTGAATCGGCGCGCCCACGCAGCACAGGTCAGGCAGGATTTCCTCCATATCATACGCGAAGCCCTGCCTGCGGATTTTGACCAGGTTTTGTTGCAGGTCCTCTGCGTCGGTGATGGTATTTGGAGTGAAGCGCGGCAAGCCTGCCGTCTGGATGATGCGTTTGACTTCCTCATCGGAACTATAAGCCAGCAAGACTTTTCCAAGCGCGGTGCAATGAGCATATAAGCGTGCGCCGAGAGAAGTGAGTTCCACGCGTACCGCCTGTCTACCTTCGAGTTTGTCCACATATATAGCCTGCGTATCATCCAATACTGCAAGATGAATCGTTTCCTGGTATTGTCCTGCTAGTTCTTCCATGACTGGGTGCGCCTCCTGGCGAAGTTCGGTCGTAGCAAGCAGGGTTTCGCTCAATGTAACTAGCCGCCAACCCAGGCGATAACGACTTTCTTCGGTCTTGTTCAAAAAGCCTAATTTGGCAAGCGACGCCATCAAGTCATGCGCGCTCGATTTCGCCATTTCGAGTTTCACTGCCACCTCGCGCACTCCCCACTCTGTGTGATCGCGGTCGAATAGCGCCAGCAATTCTCCAGCTTTTTGAATGGTTTGCAGCATATTGTATTAACTCACCTTTCGCACCTTTATGCTCTCGCAGGCTCTATGACCCCGCGAAATGCACCGGTCACACATGTGCCTGCGGCCAGTGCAGGCAGACTGCCTTTGAGCGTAACTGCGTAAGCCTCATTAACTTGATTCTTTGGAAGACTTGGCAATACCCTGGATTATTTCGGCTCCAAGATTCGCGGCTGATAACCCGCGAAACAGGAAGGCCAGGTTAACAACCGCTGATAATTCCTCAAATGTCGCGCCTGCGCGATACGCGCCTATCGCATGAAGTTTTGCTGCATCCTGTAAATTGACAAGCAACATTCCAAACAGCATGAGTTGAGATGTCTTCGTGTCGAAGCAATCGGGATACATACAATGACGCCGCAGTTCCTCCTGCATGGCAAGCAGTTCAGGATCAACCCGCGCAAGCAAGTCAGTGCGCGCCTGGATGCGCGGCGGCACAAAGCCGAGCAGTTCGACGTAAGCGCCGCGATATTCTTCTACTTGTTCGTCGGGGATTTGTCGTTTGGGGAGATCGGCCTGTGAGGAAAATTCGGTCATTGGTGCCTCCAATTCATTATCAGTATCGCACAAGTGGCGTAAGCAGGCAAGCGCCTTGTCCGATTATATCGGATGCCTTATTGCCATCTGTTTCAGAAAGTTGATTGCAGACCTCAGGGCAACCCGCTACTGCGGTTATAATTCCGCCACTATGCTCGAACGACTCCAAAAAATTCTCGCTCATTCTGGATATGGATCGCGCCGCGCCTGCGAGGACTTTATCACTGCGGGACGCGTGCGCGTGAATGGACAACTCGCCTCGCTCGGACAGAAGGCTGATCCTGCTACGGACAAGATCACCGTGGATGGAAAGCCCATCGCGGCTGCTGAATCGTTGACCTATATTGCCTTGTATAAACCGCGCAACGTATTGTCCACTGTTGAGAAAGAAAGAGGCGACGAACGTCAGACTGTGCGCGACCTTGTTGATATTTCCGGTCACATCTATCCCGTTGGCAGACTCGATTTCGAGAGCGAAGGTCTCGTGTTGATGACGAACGATGGGGACCTGACGAATCGACTCACGCATCCGAGATATGGACACGAAAAAGAATACCGCGTCCTTTTGGCGCGGCGTCCAGACCGGGATCAACTTGAAGCGTGGAAAAGAGGCGTTGTGCTTGAAGATGGATACAAAACCGCGCCGGTGGATATCCGCTATGAGACATCGCAGGGAAAAGGCGCGTGGGTGCGCGTCATCATGGGCGAGGGCCGCAAGCGTCAAATCCGTGAGACGTGCCAACAGTTAGGCTTGCCAATCGTGCGGATCTTGCGTATCCGAATCGGTGAATTGCGAATTGGCGGACTCAAGCCGCGCCAGTGGAGATATTTAACAACGCAGGAGGTCGACGCGCTAAAAGAAAACAATTCGAATAAAAAGACAAACCGCAGTTCCCCCCGCCACCCCCTCCGCTGCTAAAGCGACACCTCCCCCATCCCGCGAAGCGCAGGATGGGGGAGGTTGGGTAGGGGTTGTTACTTCGCAAATTCTTTGATCGCACGCGCCATGTGACGCGCGTGTTTGAGATACAAATCCACGCGCATGTTTTCATTCGGCGCATGCGCTTTTGTATCGGGATAACCTAATCCCGCAGTTGCGACGGGCAAGCCGAGATCATGCACAAATGGATAACTGGGGCCCGACCCGCCCACCATTGGAACCAACTCCATCGGAAACTCGTACACCTCTTCTGCGGACTTGACAACGGTTCTTACAAAGTCGTCATCGGGATCTGTCCGAGCGGCAGCTTCGCCACCGAGGTATGTGATCTGCGCGTCCTCGAAGCCTTCCGCGTCAAGATGCGCGCGCAGTTTCTTGAGGATGTCTTCAGGCTTCTGGTCGGGAACGAGGCGGAAGTCCACTTTCGCAGATGCCTTTGCGGGCAGGACCGTCTTCGAGCCGGGACCCTGATATCCGCTGGTCAATCCGCAGATCGTACAGGTGGGAACAAAGACTTCTTCCATCTTGAGGTCTGTGCCGCCTGTTAGCCCTTTGATGAATTTCTTTACGCCGTAACGATTCTTATATTCATCGGCAACATCGGGGAGCGCCTCCATCAATTCGCGGTCGCGTATCGATGGCCCCTTCACGTCGTCATAAAAGCCGGGGATGCGGATGCGCTCGTCAGGTCCTTTGAGGGTGGATAATGCCCACGTTAAACGCCACGCCGCATTCGGGAAGATAGAACCGCCGAGTCCGGAATGGACATCCGTGCTCAATGATTCGACTGAGAGTTCCACATAACAGATGCCGCGCAGACCGAGATATTGCATCGGCACTTCGCGGTGATCCACGCCGCCGAATTCCCAGATGCAGGCATCCGCCGCGAGTTTCTCCTTGTGCTCGCGAACGAACTCATGCAAATGAACGCTGGCTGTTTCTTCCTCGCCCTCGATGATGAATTTGATATTGCAGGGCAAATCGCTGTCCGTTTCAAGGATCGAATCAATTGCGTGCA
Source organism: uncultured Anaerolinea sp. (assembly GCA_964543585.1). Taxonomy (GTDB): domain Bacteria; phylum Chloroflexota; class Anaerolineae; order Anaerolineales; family Villigracilaceae; genus Defluviilinea. Next base: position 9,150 of record CAZIYY010000005.1, read on the forward strand.
ATCTTGAAACGATGTGGCCCTTATCATCGCTCACGCCGCGTCCATAGAGTTTGCCGTCGCGAAGACTCGGTTCAAAGGGCGGGCTTTCCCATAATTCAAGCGGTTCAGGCGGTTGCACATCGTAATGATTATAGAACAACAAAGTCTTATCCCTTTTTCCCCTGCGTTCCGCGAAGACAACAGGTGCGCCTTCGGTATCCATCACCTCGGCAGTGAAACCGCGCGCACGTAACATTTCTGCCACGAGATTCGCGCACTCTTTCAGCCCGATCCCTTGCGCGCTAATGCTTGGCTGCGCGACGAGTTTTGAAAGTTCGGCGATGCTCTTATCGAGGTTTGCTTCAAGGTATTCGTCAATCTTTCCGTAATCAGACATGTCACTCTCCTTATTTGATGATGTGTGGGTGCGTCGCACCTTACTTAATGGGATTGTTCAACACGATCAGATTTTGCCTGATTATTGAGCCCAATCTGCCCGTCTGGTGCGACGCACTCCATTTGTGAATTAGTTGATGAAATTTGCAAGCCACTCAATGGAATACCTGCCTGCAAAAGCAAACATTGTCATTTTTATCAATTGACCGATCCAGACGAAAAAGAGAAATGTCTGGATTGGCATTTTGGCGATCCCCGCGGCAATTCCCGCAACGTCAAATAAAGGATTGGGAATTGCCGATAACACCAGGATTGCCCAACCCCCATATTTTTCCACCCAGGGTTTGATGCGGTCATAAACATCTGTTCGTTCGACGACGCCCTGTCCGCTGAAGCCCGCGAGATAACCAGATAATTCCCCAATCGCGCCACCTGAGCCTGCCGCGAGTCCCACGCCCAATGGGTTGAAGACGGCTCCCATTGCATAAACGATTGCCACACCCGGGGCAGGGAGCAGGATCGTCGCGTTCGCCAGTAGTGCAATGAGGAAGATGCCGGGATACCCGAACGCCGTAAACTCTTCCACGCGTTCGCGGATGCTGAAAACATAAACAGTAATCCCGATGACCGCCAGCAAAGCAAGCGCGCGGAAAATATTTACCTGAAGAGTTGATCTCTGTTCTGTAACCACTGGGGGTTGTTCGATCTCGCTAACTTGTTGACTTATGGGGAGCATCAACGAGGCTTCGCCTTTTTTTCCAACAGTATATCCCCTGCGGGCATTTAACTGTCGAACTCCAGGTTTTTTACCTCCCGAACTTTTGGCGCGTTTACTCGAGACAGGCTTGGCGACTGTCTGCGTGCTTTTGTGTTTTATGTCTTTCTTATTCGTTTTCTTCGATGGTGACACGGATGATCTTCACAGCCGGGGCGCTTGAATTGTTCGGGTCGCGCGGTGGGATGGACATAAGCATATCCAACCCTTCAACGACCTGACCGAAGACGCTATGCTTATTATCCAAATGCGGAGTTGGACCGTGTGTGATGAAGAACTGCGAGCCGTTGGTGCGCGGTCCGGCGTTTGCCATGGAAAGTATCCCCTGTTTATCATGCTTCAAAGTGGGATGGAACTCATCCTCGAATTTGTAGCCGGGTCCGCCTGAGCCTGTGCCGGTGGGGTCGCCGCCCTGCGCCATGAAGTTGGCGATCACGCGATGGAAGATGACGCCTTCGTAATATCCTTCGCGCGCGAGGAAGACAAAATTGTTCACGGTTTTTGGCGTTTTATCCGCGAACAACTCAATCACCATCGTCCCTTTATCGGTTTCCATGCGCGCCTTGTATTTTTTCTTTGAGTCAATTTGCATTGCAGGTGGGGTGTTCCATTGTTTTGGCATTAAGTTTCTCCTGAATAAATTTTGCCATAGAAAGCGCTGAGATTCAAGAGTTTTTTCTCAAGACCTCTGTGATCTCTGTTCTTTACTTTAACAACGCCTCAATGCGCGCGACGACCATATCGAGCGCGGCGGTGTTGAATCCGCCTTCGGGGATGATGACATCTGCGTAGCGTTTCGATGGCTCGACGAATTCCAGGTGCATTGGGCGCACAGTGGATTGATATTGTTTGATGACAGATTCGGTACTGCGGTTTCTTTCTGTGATGTCGCGCTGCAAACGTCGGATGAAGCGCAGGTCAGCGTCGGTATCCACAAAGATTTTAACGTCGAACATCTCCCGCAGTGAGGCTTCTGTGAAGATCAGAATCCCTTCCACTAAGATAACGCCGCGCGGCTGGACTGTGAACGTTTGGCTGGTGCGGCTGTCGGTGGAGAAATCGTAGATCGGCACCTCAACAGGCTTCCCGTCGCGAAGGGAAGCAACGTGTTGGATCAGCAGTTCCGTTTCCAGCGAATTGGGATGGTCGAAGTTTACTTGTGCGTGTTGGGTGGGAGGCAATCCACTTAAATCTTTGTAGTAGGAATCGTGTTGAAGAAAAGAGATTCGCTCAGGACCCACACGTTGCAGGATTTCCTGGGCAACAGTTGTCTTACCAGAGCCAGATCCACCTGCGATGCCGATGACCAGAGGGTCTGGGTGTTTCATGCCTGAATTATACTCGCATCAAAACTCCTTCCCAGCGGGAGAGGGGTAAGGGTGAGGGTTCATTACATGCCTGCCATAAATGCGAGACCCACTGTGCCGGGCCCCGCGTGAGTACCAACTGTGGGACTGACTTCTGTAAGAATGCTTTCAATCGGATTGAGCGCCTGCTCTGCCCTTGCGAGCAATGACCTGGCATCGTCTGCTGCATTGGCATGCAAGGTTGCAAGCCGAATGGGCGACTTGCCCTTGGTCTTTTCAAGCACCAATTCAAGTACACGATCGTGCGCTTTGCTTTTTGTGCGGATGCGCTCGATGCCTTCGACACGGCCTTCTTGAATGGCAAGGATGGGTTTCATATTTAGCATTGTGCCAAGGAAGCGTTGTGCGCTGCCGATGCGCCCGCCGCGATGGAGGAATTCCAATGTATCCACGGCAAAGAAAACACCAGTGTATTCGTGTGATTTCTCTCCGAGGGCAATAGCCTCCTTCAGGCTTGCGCCTCCTTCGAGCGCCCGTGCCACAGCAAGAGCCTGGAAACCAAGCGCCATTGCTACAGACTGGCTATCCACAATATGGACTTTATCTCTAGCCGAACCCATCATATCTTTTGCTTGTGATGCAGACTGGATCGTTCCAGAAAGTCTGGATGAAACAAGGATGGCGAGAACCTCGAAATCCTTGTTCACGAGATCCTGGAAAATCTCTTGAAAGGAAACCACGGCAACTTGAGAGGTGGTAGGCATCACCTTGGTGGTTTTAAGCCTCGTGAAGAATTCCTCCGACGTAATGTCGACGCCGTCTTTATAGATCTGGTCACCCCAGATCAACACCTGCGGCGCGATGGAAAGATTGTGCTTTTTAACTAAATCAGATGGAAGATAGGTAGTGCTATCCGTTACGACTGCGATCTTTGCCATGGCTCCTCCTCGAAATTCAGGGATTGTTTTCTTTGCTGTCCATTTTAACACCCCTGCAAGGCACGGGGATACGAATTGTTAGGTATAATAACTCAGCAAGTAATTTGCTTTGATACCCTCATCGAGGAGCCGAATTTGGCGTTTAACCCGATCAACTGGCTTTTGGGCCTGTTTTCATTGGACATTGCAATTGACCTGGGGACCGCGAATACACTGGTAAATGTGCGCGGCAAGGGGATCGTTATTAACGAACCCTCCTGGGTAACGATTGACAAGCGATTGCGTCAGCCATTAGCCATAGGACTCGAAGCCAAGGAGATGATGGGACGCACGCCAAGCAATGTCGCAGTGATCCGTCCATTGCGCGATGGCGTGATCTCTGAATTTGATATAACGCAGGTGATGTTGGAATATTTCATCGGCCGGGTCCATGAACAGAGCGTGGTCCCGTTGCCGCGTCCGCGGGTGGTGGTTGGAATCCCAACGGGCGTAACAGAAGTTGAAAAGCGCGCGGTCTACGACGCAGTCATGGCTTCAGGGGCGCGCGTGGCTTATTTAATTGAGGAGCCAATCGCGGCGGCGTTGGGAGCGGGTCTTCCCGTGGCGGATGTGCGCGGGAGCATGGTTGTGGATATCGGCGGCGGCACAACTGAAGTTGCAGTGATGTCCATGAGCGGTGTGGTTGCATCACGTTCACTGCGCGTGGCTGGCGATGAAATGGACCAGGATATCGTCCAGTATCTGCGGAACAAATATAACCTTCTCGTAGGCGAGGGCATCGCCGAGCAAATCAAATGGAAGATTGGGTCTGCATACTCGCTCCAACCTGAAAAAACGATGGAAGTGCGCGGACGCAATCTTGTCACTGGTTTGCCTGAGAGCATTGAGATCTCATCCGTTGAAATGCGCGAAGCGCTGGCTGGCTCTGTGCAGGTGATCGTGGATACGATCCGCGATGCGCTGGATGAAATACCGCCCGAGATCGTATCGGACTTAATGGACATCGGCATTTGTCTCGCGGGCGGCGGAGGTTTGCTGCAGGGACTGGCTGATCGCTTGACCGATGAACTCAGGCTGCGTGTTTGGGTTGCCGAAGACCCGCTGACCTGTGTTGCGCGCGGCGCCGGTATGGTCTTCGAGGATTTTGATAATTTGAGTCGCTACCTGGTCGGGTTGGAACGCGGCAGCACGCGTCATACGGCGTGACGTATTTGAATTGCCTATATGCTCTCGCCAGCTTGAGTGAACAAATATTTGTTCGCACACGAACATGAGAAACTTATTTTCACGCACGCTTCAAACAACGATCATCTTTTTGGTCGTGGGAGGAGTGATGGCGCTGGCGCTGGGAGGCTACTTTAGCAGCGCTTCCAATGTTTTCACTATATCGCTGGTTAATTTGCAAGACTGGTTTTCATCGCGTTTTGTCGCAGTGCAGGATTTTTTAACCGCGCCGCGCGACATTGCATCCTTGCGCCAGCGCAACGCTGAATTGGAAGCGGATAATGCGGATCTGCAAGCGCAGGTCATTCAATTACAGCAGCAAGTCGGTGAGACTCAGATCCTCGCCGCGCTCGTGGATTTTTCCCGCGCGAATCCTGAAAACACGTATCGCGCCGCCGCAGTGATTGGGCGCGACCCCAGTCCTTTCCTTCACTATGTGATCATTAATCGCGGTTCCAATGATGCGATCTTGCGCGGCATGCCCGTTGTGACGGATCAAGGCTTGGTCGGCCGCGTGGATGCGGTCATCGCGGATGCGGCTCGCGTACAGTTAATCACCGATCCTGCCTCCGATGTGAACGTCCGCCTCCAAAACGCGGAGACTGAGGCGTCCCTCGTCGGCTCGGTGACTGGCGATATTACGCTTGACCTCATTCCACAAGATGTGGATATGGAGACTGGCGACTTGGTGTTGACATCCGGGCTCGGGGGCGGTTACCCTCCTGACTTGATCGTTGGGCAGGTCTTAAACATCCGCGCCCGCGATTTCGACCTGTTTCAGCAGGCTACCGTCCAGCCCGTTGTGGATTTCAATCGTCTTCAGATCGTGCTGGTGATTGTCAATTTTAAACCTGTGGATATTTCTCCGCTCAGGCCCCTTCCATAAAGAATGCGTAATTTGATCGCGCTCCCTATCATTGTGTTGGCTGTCATCCTGCAATCCGCGATCGTCAGCCGCGTCTATTTGCTTTCCGGCTTCGCAGACCTGCCTCTGGTCATGCTGGCGGCATGGGCTTTACAGGATGAGGTGGAAACAGCATGGCAATGGGCTGTGGCAACGGGCTTGCTGGTTGGTTTCGTCTCCAAGATGCCCTTGTTCGCGCCGATCCTGGGTTATCTTGTCGTTGTGGCGCTCGCGCAAACTCTGCAAAGGCGCGTCTGGCAGGCGCCCCTGCTTGCCATGTTCAGCGTTACTTTTCTTGGAACAATCCTTGTGAGTCTTTTATCCTTGGCTGTCTTACGTCTTTCCGGCGTTCCTTTGCCATTAAGTGATTCTCTTGGTTTGCTCACTTTGCCGGGCGTTTTGCTCAACATGCTTCTCGCAATCCCGGCTTATGCTGTCATGCGAGATCTGGCAAGATGGGTATATCCATCCCCGGAGGCTGAATGAGTTCGCAAACAGAAGGCAAATTCCAGGTTCCGCTTTGGCGTACGTTGGTTGTGTATGGATTGTTGATTGGGGTTGTGGGTGTTCTTATATCCCGCCTGCTTACGCTGCAAGTCCTTGAAGGGCAAACTTGGGATGGCCAGGCAGTAAATAATTACACAAGAACCATCAGTGACCCTGCGCCGCGCGGCATTATCTATGACCGTAATGGTTATATCCTTGCGCGCAACATTGCTTCTTATAATGTGGTGATCACCCCCGCCGCCCTGCCCGATGACGATGCCGACATCCAGCATATTTACCGCGAATTGTCTGAATTGATTGACGTTCCGGCTGGGGGACCCGTTACCGATGAATCGCTGGACCAGGCAAAGTTGTTTGCCTCGTGTGTGCCCGGTCCCGCAATCGCGGATATGGTTGCGCTCGGCGATTCGATTGCGCCGTATAGTCCTGTCCGCATCAAATGTAATATCGGCGAGGAACTTGCGCGCGTGATCAACGAAAATTCAGTGGATTGGCCCGGCGTCTCGGTGGAAATCGAACCGATTCGGGATTATCCAACGGGATCGCTGACCGCGAACGTTGTCGGATTCCTGGGACCGATCCCCGCGTCGCTCGAAACTGATTACCGCGACCGAGGCTTTATCCCCAACCGCGACAAGATCGGTTACTCGGGGGTGGAAACTTCACTGGATGATATTTTGCTGGGTAAAAACGGACTTCGCGTTGTGCAAAGGGATGTTGCGGGCCAGGTGCTTCGCAACCTTGAGGCGCCGATCCCACCTGTTCCCGGCAATAATGTGGTTTTGACCATTGATACGCGCCTCCAGAAAGCCGCAGAGGCGGCGCTGGTTGATGAGATCAATTATTGGAATACTTTCTTCAGCACAACGCGCATCTCCAGCGGTGTGGTGATCGCCATGAACCCGAAGACCGGTGAGATCCTGGCGATGGTCTCTTACCCGTCGTTTGAAAATAATCGCATGTCGCGTTTTATTCCGGGTTATTATTACGAACAACTATTTCAAGACCCGCGCCGGCCCCTGGTGAACAACGCGGTTTCTGCCGAGTTTCCGCCGGGCTCCACGTTTAAACTTTCAACAGCCACAGGCGCGCTCAATGAAGGCGTTATTACCCTGGATCAGATCGTTCAAACCCCGGGGAAACTGGTGCTTTGTGAAAGGTTCCGTCCCACTGACCCATGTAATGACAATAATTCACGTCCCTTCGTGGATTGGATTTATGACCGCGGCGGCGTAATCAATGAGGCAGGCTTTGGTTCGCTGGATTTTCTCCATTGCATTGCCTATTCGAGCAACGTGTGCTTCTATCAACTTGGTGGCGGATATAAGGATGAGATCAAAGAGGGGCTTGGCATTTTCCGACTCGGGGAATACGCGCGTGCGATTGGCTATGGCGCGCGTTCGGGCATTGAACTCCCCGGTGAGGAGGATGGCTTGATCCCCTCGCCACAATGGAAGCGCATCAACACGGGTGAAAATTGGTCCACAGGCGATACATACATCGCAAGCGTGGGGCAGGGATATGTGCTTGGCACACCTCTGCAGGTGCTTATGTCTGGCGCGACGATTGCGAATCGCGGCAAACTGATGCAGCCCACCATTGTTCGCGAAATATTGGATGGCGAGGGACGCGTTATTCCAATGTGGTTCGACCCATCAGACTTTGGGATTTACGAGGTGCGCGAGGTAAAGAACGAACTGGGAAACCTTGTGCCAATGTGGATCAGTCTCACCGACCCGTCAAAGTCGTTTTCGTCTCCGCCTCAGGGAAGTTATCAGATTTCGCCATTCATACCCAACCTGAAATGGGATATTACTGAAACGCCCAAAATCCAAATCTGGGATTGTGAGGTTGGCTATTGCGATCCGACGGGCAATTTCAAGATAGTCCAACCTGCAACCATCGAAGCAGTGCGAACAGGGACGCGCCTGGCTGTGACCGAAGATCCACTGGGAACGTTATTCAAGGTATTCAATAAAGATTACCCTCTTCCAATTGCCGTTGCAGGCAAAACGGGCACAGCCGAATACTGTGATGATGTGGCGCGTGCAGCCGATCAGTGCCAGTTCGGCCGCTGGCCCACACATGCCTGGACTCTGGCGTACGCGCCTTACGATGATCCGGAGATTATTGTAATGGCTTTTGCATACCACGGCGGTGAAGGCGGAACGGTCGCGGCACCCATTGTCGCGCGTGTCCTGCAAGCCTACTTCGAACTCAAGTCCATTGATCTCTCTCATAACGGGGGTGGCTAAAAGCCGCGTTGACTTCATGCTATAATTTCAGTGGTAGTCGAGACTCTGTAGTCCAAAAGCTCGTGTGCCTGTTAGGGTATGCTTCTGGATATTCACACAGCAAGCTGTGCGACTCCGGTGGCAAAGTTGTGATGCACTGAAATTTGTAGATTCGCGGCATTTCCATGAATGAGACGAACTCACTGATTCAAATCAAAGGCTTGCGCGATGGACTGCTCGTCTCATTGGACGACGCTCCATGGGAAGCACAGCGCACTGCCTTTCTCGCGCAGGTTGACTCACAGCCGGCCTTCTTCAAAGGCGCGCGCCTGGCTTTGGATGTATCGAGTCAGGTCTTGCACGTCAACGACCTGGTGGATTTACGCGATCAACTTTCAGACCGAGGTATTTTCCTCTGGGCAGTCATCAGCGAATCGCCCACAACAGAAAAGACCGCGCAATTGCTCGGACTGGCAACGCGCGTCTCCAAACCAAGACCCGAAGAGGCGCGTCAATTCTCGGTGAAGGATCTCGGCGATGAGACTGCGTTGTTTCTGGATCGCACGCTACGTTCGGGAACGAGAATTGAGTTCCCAGGGCATGTCGTTGTTCTGGGTGATGTCAACCCGGGCGCGGAAATCATCGCGGAAGGAAATGTCATCATCTGGGGCCGCCTGCGTGGAATGGTCCATGCAGGATCGAAGGGCAACAAGGATGCTGTGATCTGCGCGCTTGATCTTTCGCCGACTCAACTGCGTATCGAGGAGCAGGTCTCTGCCAATTTGAAGCCGCAGGAGAATCCGAAACCCGAGATCGCGCGCATCAATGAAAACGGAAAATTACAGGCTGAGTTCTGGGCGCCTGGGTAAATGAATAATGTCATGCTGAACGAAGTTAAGCATCTCCTATTGGGCGGAGGAGACTCTTCGCTACGCTCAGAGTGACATACTCCAATATTAGGATTGGTACATGCCCGCACAAGTCATCACTATTACATCAGGAAAAGGCGGAGTAGGGAAAACCACTGCCGTTGCGAATCTTGCCGTCGCGCTGGCGTCGAACGGCTCGAAGGTTGTTTGCATTGACGGCGACATCGGTCTTCGCAATCTCGATGTGATCCTTGGACTTGAGAACCGGATCGTTTACGATATCGTTGACGTGATCGAAGGACGCTGCCGTTTAAAGCAGGCAATGATACGCGATAAGAAATTACCCGATTTGTATCTGATCCCTGCGGCGCAGACGCGCGATAAGAACGCTGTATCCCCAAGCGATATGAATCGCTTGATCAAGGACCTGCGCGCCGATTACGACTTTGTGTTGATCGATTCGCCTGCGGGCATCGAGCGCGGGTTCAGGAATGCCATCGCCGCCGCGGACCGCGTTTTGGTTGTCACCAATCCCGAGGTCAGCGCGGTGCGGGATGCGGATCGCGTCATCGGTATTCTTGAGGCGGAGGAGAAGGGTCCAGCCGCGCTCATCATCAATCGCCTGAATCCAACGCTCGTAAAAAAACACGACATGCTTTCCGCTGAAGACGTTCTTGACCTGCTGGCGGTTGAGTTGATCGGTATTGTGCCTGAGGATGAAAATGTGATCATCGGTTCGAACCGCGGCGCGCCGGTTGCGCATGATGCCAGGAGCAAAGCGGGGCAAGCCTTTCGCAATATCGCGAAAAGATTGAAGGGTGAGAAAGTGCCGTTCCTTGACCTGGATAGTTCGGGAAGTTTATGGGAACGCATCCAGCGGCTGGCGGGGAGGCAGTGACATGAGTTTCCTCGACCGTTTATTTGGAAAGAAAGCCAGCGCGGATAGCGCCAAGGAGCGCTTGCAATTCGTCCTCATCCATGACCGCACGGATCTGACTCCTGCCGAACTTGATTCCCTTAAAGATGATTTGATCGCAACCATCAGTCGTCACGTTACGATTGATGCGCAGTCGGTTCAGATTGATGTCGAGCATGACGGGCGTTCGCAGCGTCTTGTGGCTGATATTCCATTAAAACCCGCGCCGCGTCGTCGAGGCGGCAAACCCCGCAAGTAACGAATGCTTCGTGATATTTCATGGCGATATTTTGATTTCTGGCTGTTGGGTTCGGTAGTGCTTGCCACAGCTTTTGGCACAACCATGATCCGTTCGGCAGTGGCGGGGAATGAAGTGCTATTGCCTCTCATCAATCGCCAGATTTACTTCGCCCTGGCGGGACTCGTGATCATCTTCATCGTTGCCGCAATTGATTATCGGTATTGGATGGCGCTCTATCGCCCGATATTTATCGTAATAACCCTCCTGCTACTATCTCTATATCTGAGTGCGCGGGAAGTGTTCGGCGCGGCGCGCTGGTTTCAGGTGGGTGTGTTGTTCCTTCAGCCAACTGAGTTTGCAAAGATCGCCGCGATCCTGCTGCTCGCGCGTTACTTCGACAGGGCCCAAAACCAGCCGCGTGATATGTGGTGGATCTTATCCGCTTTCTTGTGGACAATGGGACTTGCCTTCTGGATTCTGATCCAGCCGAATTTGAGCAATGTGATCGTGCTAATTGTCATACTTGCTTCATTACTTTGGTTCAATGGGCTGGAGCTAAAGCACGTCATTGCTTTCGGTGTAATCAGTTTTCTGTCTTTAAGCACGATCTTTACTTTCTCTGCGCTGGGGATCCGTTTGCCGTTTTTGCAGGACTATCAACAACAGCGCATTATCAACTTCATATTGCCCGACCCCAACGCGACATTCGGTGAGAAGTACAACGTGGATCAGGCGAAGATAGCCATTGGCTCAGGCGGACTCTTCGGTAAAGGGTATGGTCACGGCACACAGACTCAACTGCGCTTCCTGAAAGTGCGCCACACCGACTTTATCTTTTCCGCAATATCGGAGGAATTCGGCTTGGTGGGTGCGTTGCTGGTGATCGTCATCGTCGTATTGGTGGTCTGGAGATGTTTGCGCGCCGCGCAAAAAGCGCGCGACGTTTCGGGGATGTGCATCGCGTATGGCGTGGCGACGTTGATCTTCTTCCAGGGCATGGTCAATATCGGTGTGAATTTGAACATCGTGCCTGTCTCTGGTTTGCCATTGCCGTTCATCAGTTATGGTGGCAGTGGACTCACATCGCTGATGCTGGGCATCGGATTGGTCGAAAGTGTCGCGATGAGGAACAGGCAATTGGAATTTTAGTTTTCCCAGACATGTTGCATATCGAGAGACTAGAGATTGGAGACTGGAGAATTGAAACCCGCACGCACGCGCATGGCGCCATCGCCGACTGGACGTTTCCATCTTGGAAGCGCGCGTACAGCGCTCTTTGATTATTTGCTTGCGCGCAAAACAGGCGGACAGTTCATATTGCGTCTCGAAGATACCGATCAAAAAAGATTCGTGCCTGGCTCCGAGGATGAGATCCTCCGCAGTTTGGACTGGCTTGGGATCACGCCCGATGAAAGCCCCATACATGGAGGCAGGTTCGGTCCGTACCGTCAGACCGAGCGGCGCGGGATATATAAGCATCACGCGCAAGTGTTGGTTCAAACCGGATTTGCCTATCCATGTTTTTGTTCCTCTGAGCGTCTCGAACAATCCCGCAAGGAGCAGGAAGCACGCAAAGTGGAGCGAGTCCGATATGATGGCTTGTGCCGCGCGCTCGATCCTGATGAGGCGGCGCGGCGCGTTGCCTCAGGTGAAAAGTATGTCATCCGATTCAAAATGCCGACACAGGGTACCACAACTGCGCGCGATCATTTGCGCGGCGACATCGTGACGGAAAATAAATATCTCGATGATTATGTGTTGATGAAATCAGATGGCTTGCCCACCTATCACCTTGCCGCGCTGGTGGACGATCACGAGATGCAGATCACGCATGTTATGCGCGGCTCTGAGTGGCTTGGAACATTTCCGCTTCACGTACAGATCGTCCGCGCCTTTGGCTGGGATGAGCCAGCATGGATTCACCTTTCTGTTTTCCTCAAGCCGAGCGGCAAAGGCAAGATGAGCAAGCGTGAAGCCGCCGAGGCAATCAAAGACGGTCATTCCATTTTTATCGGCGACTTGAAAGATTTGAGTTATACACCCGAAGGCGTTTTGAATTGGATCGTGTTGATGGGTTGGGGGGTAGCGGAAGATGATGTGATGACGCTCGACCAAATGGTGGAACGCTTCAGCATTGACTCGTTGACTCCCTCGCCCGCCGCGATCAACTTCCAAAAACTGGATCACTTCAACGGGACTCACATCCGCCTCTTCACAACGGAGGATTTGTCAGCGCGTATCAAGCCTTATTTTACGAGAGCAGGTTTGGAGGTCAATGATGAGGCATTGCTCAAGGTCACGCCATTAATTCGCGAGCGACTTGTCACATTGGACGACTGCCTCGCCTTCGCGAGTTTCTTCTTCAAGGAAAATGTTGAACCGATTCCCGTAGACCTGATCGCCAAAGGACTCGACGCGAAGCGCTCCGCCGATGTCGCAAGAAAGGCTTATGAAATTCTCGCCGCGTTACCTGATATTTCTCATCAGACTGCTGAACCGCCAATGCGCGTGTATGTGGAGTCGTCAGGTTTCAATGCCAATCAAGTCTTCGGCATTATCCGCGTCGCGGTGACCGGACAAAAAGTGAGTCCGCCGTTGTTTGAGAGTATGGAAGTGATTGGCAAAGAGAAAGTGTTGCAAAGGTTGCAAAAGGCTTTTGAGATATTGGAGAAGATGTGATTATTTGACGAGCGCCTGCGAATCGAGATCGCCGAGGCCATTGCAACCTCGGCGATCAACTTGGGGTGAATCACCAGATGCGGATCGTTTGCCCAACGTAAATCAGGTTCGCGTTCGTGATTTGCGGGTTGAGCAGTTGCAGGCTGTACACGCTGGTTCCGTATCGGCTGGCAATAATGCGCAGCGTATCCCCGCGGCAGACGGTGTAATAGACCGGCGTGGCAGGCAGGCTGATCACTTGTCCCGCGTAAATCAGGCTGGCATTCGTGATTTGTGGGTTGAGCGCCAGGATGTTATTCAGGCTGACGCCCATACGCCGCGCAATAGCTCCGAGGCTGTCGCCGCGTTGAACGACGTAGTTTCCACCTGCTGACGGAGCATAGACGGGAGTGTAAGCCGCCGGGATGCACAACACTTGACCGGCATACACCCACGAGCCGAGGCCGGGGTTGGCGGCTTGCACGGCGTACATCGTTGTGCCGTAGGCAACGGCAATGCCGCTCAACGTATCTCCCCACCAAACGGTATGATAGGAACTACAGCTACTCCATGCCCGCGCATTGCGTGGGAATCCAAAGGATGCAACAAGGATGGCGAGTATGGCGATGAGTATGACGATTCTTTTGGATGGCATGGCGATCCTCCTTCTGTTCAATCGTATCGGATATATATTGCTATGTATGATAACCCCGCGTGAGATTTGAAGGTGCGGGTCTTGTTGCGCATCTGGCAAACATCTACGCAATGCTCTGAATAGTGGGTGATTTACTCCCCACGCGATACTATCCGCTGGATCGCCGATGATCGAGAGCATGGAAGTCATCGCGCGCGCGAAGGTGTAGGAGAAATTGCAGAAAGCGATTGGGCGCTGGAGAGTTTGCTTGACACATCCCTAGCGCCCCTGTAAAATCCCTGTGCTTTATAGGCGAAAGCCTACATTTTATTTTGTTAGGAGGATATACCTACATGTCTGTCATGGAACTTTCCCCACTGGAGACCGTTGCGATCTGGGCTGTGTTTGGCGTTGCATGGCTCGGCTTGGGTTACGCGGTCTTTCTGCGTTCCCAGATACTGCGTGAAGATAAAGGCACGGAAAAAATGCAGGAAGTTTGGAATGCGATCAAAGATGGAGCGAATGCTTATTTACAGAAACAGTTCCGCTCTATTTTGCCGTTGATTGCCGTTCTAACTGTCGTTTTATTCCTATCCGTGTATGTCGTCCCGCCATCGCCCGAGGCACATTTACGCTTCCCACGCATGGACGATGCTCAACTTAAGTTGTGGATTGGCATCGCGCGCGGCCTGGCATTCATTATGGGCGCCGGCTTCTCGCTGACAGTTGGTCAGATCGGTATGCGCATGGCAATCGAAGGCAATGTGCGTGTGGCTTCAGCGTCAAAAAGGTCGTTTGGCGAAGCGCTGCGTATTGCTTATCGTGCCGGCACCATTACCGGTATGTTGACCGACGGTCTCGGCCTGCTCGGCGGCACGATCATCTTTATGATCCTCGGCGTTGCGGCTCCCGATGCTTTGCTTGGTTTTGGTTTCGGTGGAACACTGCTCGCGTTGTTCATGCGTGTGGGCGGCGGTATCTTTACCAAGGCGGCAGACGTCGGCGCTGATCTGGTCGGTAAAGTGGAAGCAGGCATTCCTGAGGATGATCCAAGAAATCCCGCTGTGATCGCGGACCTGGTGGGTGACAACGTCGGCGACTGCGCTGGCATGGCCGCGGACATCTTCGAATCCTACGAAGTGACGATCGTTTCGGGCCTTATTCTTGGTCTGGCTCTCTGGCACATTACAGGCCGCCTCGAATGGATCATCTTCCCCTTGATCGTGCGCGGGATCGGAGTGCTTTCGTCAATCATTGGCACGTATTTTGTTAAAGCCGGCCAGACGGGCAAGAGCGAAGATGCGATGAAGGCCATCTTTAGCGGCTTTTTGACTTCGGCTGTGATCTCCGCTGTATTGTTTTTCATTGCGGGCTTTCTCTATTTGAATAATACTGCAATGAATGCATGGGGCGGCTGGTGGCGTTTGCCAACGGCAGTAGGTGTGGGCGTTTTGCTTGCCATTGTGATTGACCGTTTGACCGAATATTTCACCGGTACGCACGCTGCGCCTGTCAACGATATCAAAAAGTCGGCAGATACCGGTCCGGCGACATTGATTTTGAATGGCGTTTCGGTCGGTTTTGAGTCTTCCGTCTGGTCTGTGCTTGTCATCGCCCTGACCATTGTTGCTTCCATATTTATCTTTGGCACCATCCCCGGTGTTGCAGGTGTCGAGCGGGCAACATTTATTTTGTACGGCGTTGCGATGACCGGCATCGGTATGTTGACCCTCACGGGTAACAACGTGGCGATGGACTCGTTCGGTCCGATCTCTGATAATGCCAATGGCATCGGCGAAATGGCTTGGCACGGCCAAACAGATCAAGCCACGAGAGACGCCCAGCAGATCATGGCTGACCTTGATGCGGTTGGCAACACAACGAAAGCCATTACGAAAGGTGTGGCGATTGGTTCCGCGGTGATCGCGGCGGTTTCGCTCTTCGGTTCTTTCCTTGTTGACGTTTCTCGCGCGCAAGCCAGCCTGGGTATCCCGGCGGCTGAACAGATACAGGCGATCGGCATCCGTGTAGATGCCCCTCAAGTCTTTGTTGGGATGTTGATTGGGGGCGCGCTGCCATGGTTATTCTCTTCTTTCGCAATCCAGGCTGTCGCACGCGCGGCTTCGCTCATTGTGTTGGAAGTGCGTCGCCAGTTCAAGCTGGGTGTATTGGAAGGGAAAGTCAAGCCCGATTACAGACAGGCGGTGAGTCTTTCCACGAACGCCGCGCAAAAGGAATTGGTATCGCTGGCATTGCTCGGCATTGTGACGCCAATCGTCGTTGGTTTGACATTGCAAGTTGAAGCGCTCGGTGGTTTCCTGGCAGGCATCATTGTCTCTGGTCAGTTGCTGGCTGTGTTCCTGAACAATTCCGGCGGAGCATGGGATAACGCCAAGAAGTTGATCGAAGATGAACCCAGGGATCCGAAGAATAATCTCGGCAAAGGTTCCGAGCGTCACAAGGCTGGCGTGGTAGGCGACACAGTCGGCGATCCGTTCAAAGACACAGCGGGTCCCGCGCTGAACCCGATGATCAAAGTGGTGAACCTGGTTTCGGTGATCATTGCCCCGATTGTGGTGCAGTATGCTGAGAAGGCATCGCTTGGGGTGTGGGTTGTGGCGGTGGCTTTGATTGGCGTGCTCGCCTGGGCGGTCGTCCGCTCCAAGGCTCCCGCGCCGGAGATGATGGAGGCGCAGGCTGTGGGTGGAGGGGAGAAGCAGTAAAGTAGGTTGTAGGAAATAGTTGTGCCTCGCTGACCATCAGTGGGGCACTTTTCTTGTTAATTTCCCTTTTGTAAGAATTCAATTGTGCTCCTCATGCAATGAGAGGCTATAATATGTCTTATGGATATAACACTCTCTCCTCATCGTCTTCAGCACTGGGGTTTCAAAGGTGGCATTACGATCTTGGATCAAGGTCTCTTTTCGGGAGCAAATTTCCTGGCAAGCATCTTATTGGCGCGCTGGCTGACACCGACTGAATATGGCGCGTATGCGCTTAGTTTTGCAATTCTGATGTTTTTTTATCAGTTACACACATCTATTATTCTTTCGCCTATGGGGGTGATTGGTCCGGCAGCGCATGGTGACAACCTGTCATTCTACCTCCAAGGTCAGGCACGTCTCCATTTTCTGTTAACTGCGGCATTTGGCATACTGGTAGTTCTTTCAGGTCTGATCATGCGTCAGATTCCAGGCGAAATCGGATTGATTTCACCCATCCTCCTTGTCATGGGAGCATTACTGCCATTTCTTCTTCTGCCCTGGTTGATTCGCCGCTCGTTTTATATTCTTGGACGCCCATGGGTTGCCGCGGCTGGTAGCGCGGTTTATTGTGCTTTTCTGGGAGGATCGTTGTTCGGGTTATACAAGATGAGAATTCTAACTGCTCCATTAAGCGTGGCTGCTATGGCATTAGCTGGTTTGATCAGCGGTCTTTACATGTCCTTGTACTTAGTCAGCGATCTAAGTACGGTGAATACGAATATAAGTCAAATATCTTTACAGGATATATTGCGTGAAAATTGGGCATTTGGAAAATGGCTAACTCTAGCGGCATTCTTGGTGATAGGGGCGAGTCAGGCTCCAGTGTTTTTCTCTGGATTCATGCTGACACTGGATGAGGCTGGCACTTTGCGCGCATTACAAACATTAAGCCAGCCGATGACATTAACAATTACGGCGGTCACGGCGTTGGTGATTCCCGCGATGTCGGCGGATTATTCAAATGGCAACTTTGCCTCATTTCATGGCAAGGCGCGTAGCCTTACAAAAGGTTTGATCGTTGCAGCGTTGTTATTTGAATTATTTCTGATTCTGTTTCGGTTTCCTTTGGAACAAGCCCTATATGGTGGTAAGTTTTCAAAGTTTGCGGACATAATCCCTATCTGGGGACTCTTTCCGCTTCTTTCCGCAGTCAACTCTGGTATATCCTGTTCTTTGCAGGCTTGCCAGAAACCGAAAGCCTTGCTAATTGCCTCCGTCTATTGGATGGCTGCAAGTATTGTATTGACTTATGCGCTCATAGTATGGCATGGATTCTTGGGCGCTATGATTAGTCTTCCAATTTCATTTCTTGTTTATTTGGGTGTAATAGCCGCGCTTTATTGGCGCTGGTCGGTGAGCCAAAAAGCGTCCGAAAAGGCCCAGGGGCTGATTTCCCTTGACAGAATCTAATGGGTAATTGTCAACTGCAATGACCTCTGATACACCTTTTTTAAGCTTGCATCATCGAAAATACGGCTAAAAAAGACGATTTCTGACGACTTTGCCTGTATCAAAGGTTGTTGCAGTTCACAGGTAATCATATAGAAGGATGAATTATGCTGGAAGCAAAAAAAATAAAGGTGCTGTATATCACGGGGTGGGGGCGGAGTGGGTCAACAATACTAAGTAACATATTAGGGCAGATTGACGGTTTTTTTGCCGTCGGTGAGTTACGTGACATTTGGAAGAGAGGTCTCATCGAAAACCGTTTATGCGGTTGCGGCCTTCCGTTTCAAGAATGTAAGACTTGGCAATGGATCATTGAAGATATGTATAGGTACGACAATAAGATTGACCCTACTGAGTGTAATCACATGACCTTTCGGTTTACTCGAACAATGCGAATTTTTCGGTTTATCGCAATGGGAAGCAAATGGAATCGCGATCCTGAATTAGTTGATTATCTAAAAACCTTGGAGAGTTTATATAAAGCGATTGCCCACATAACAAAGTGCCATGTGATCGTTGATTCATCTAAATTTCCGCTCTATGGAGCCATGCTGAAGTTAATACATTCGCTTGATGTACATATCGTTCACCTCGTCCGGGATCCGCGGGCGGTCGCTTATTCGTGGATGCAGCCTAAAAAGCTTATGGATACCGATGAAACAGAATACATGCCGTTTATTGGACCCGCATTCAGCACAATCTGGTGGATGGGATGGAACTTGATTGCCAGCTATTTAGGCAGATTGGAGAAAGAAAAGTATTATTTTGTGAAATACAAAGACCTAGTTCAACAGCCATATAGCGTGATTAACGATGTTTTGAAGATGGTAGACGAACCTGGAAGAGATCTTCCCTTCGAGAATGAAAATATAGTGCACATTGAGCGAGTCCATACGATTTCTGGGAACCCTGTTCGATTTAACGTTGGTAAAGTGTCAATAAAACTGGATGCTCGTTGGAGATCAGAGATGAGCGTTTATCTGAAATTCCTTATCTCCCTTCTTTCATTTCCCCTGCTGACCCATTATCGTTACCCCTTTTTTACCTCTTCCAAAAAATAACTAAACCGATTTCACTCATGTGGATTGGTCCAGGTACTTGCGCACCGGAGGGAATTCTTTGGATATTGTTTATCAGTCGTACTTGCTGGAACGGGATTATTATCGTTTAACTGGCCAGCAATTCGCCTAATATTGAATAAGGCAAACTGCTATGATATTTCTATTCAAGGCACTGTTATCAATATACGGAAGGGCAGGTAAACAAAATAAGAAGATAGTCAGGCTATTCTTGGAATTGATCCGGCGACTATTGATTTGGTTGGGCGACCCTCCCTATTCGATTGAAATTCATGGGAAACGTCTAACATTACCCGTCTCTCACAAATTGCCTGTTTATGTAACCGATTTTCCGCTATATGACGCCCTCCCAGCGCGTGTGGCCGACTACTTACGGACTCGCAAACGCAGACTGATAATGGTAGACGTTGGTGCTAACGTGGGAGATACAATCCTGGCCTGCGCCAGGGACATAGATACCGATCGGTTTTTGGGAGTGGAAGCAAACCCCAAATTTGTGCCATATCTAAAAAAGAACACAAAAGACCTGAAAGGTTTTGTCCTCGTGGAGGCGTTTTGTCATTCGGCGGACGAAACACAGACGCAGGTTCGCATAGAATCATCTGGAGGGACGGCAAGGGTCATGGAAGTTAAGAATGGATTGGCCATCCCAAAAAGGACATTGGATGAGATATTAGCTGAACACAGGGAGTTTATTAATTTCAATTTCCTGAAGCTGGATACTGATGGCAATGATTTTAGCATCTTAAAAGGAGCTAAAAAGAGCATCGGTGTTAGTCAACCTATCATACTGATGGAATGTGATGTGTTTGAAAATGCTGGTTATGTAGATGATGTTTTGTATGCGCTTGATTCTCTTGCAAAAGCTGGGTACTCAACTGTGATCGTTTATGATAACTTTGGATATTATTTCTGTACTTTTCGTGCTCGCGATCCTTCTTTGTTTCTGGAAGCGATTGCCCATCAACTTGCCAGCGAATTTGGCTACTATGATTTATTGATTCTTTGCGAGGAGGATGTAGGGTTTGTTCGAAGTGAAAAGGAGTTTTTCTCGCATTATGCGGGGCGAAAAGGACTGTCTGCAGCAATGCGAAAAGCATTGCGCATATGATTGGAGAGACGGTGCGAATACTAAAAGTGCATAATTATTACACTGGCTCAGGTGGGGAAGATACTGTTTTTCACGCTGAAACGGCGCTGCTCCGCTCACACGGCCATGAGGTCATGGAATATCTTGAACATAATAAGAAAATCGAATCGATGAACAAGGCATCTGTTGCTTTGCAGACACTTTGGTCGCCGTCCTCCCATCGAAAACTAAAAAGATTTCTCAGCGAAACAAAACCCGATGTCGTTCATTTTCACAATACCTTTCCTTTAATTTCCCCCTCGGCATATTATGCCTGTCAGGATTTGGGCATCCCTGTAGTGCAAACCCTTGATAATCAACGGTTGATGTGTCCTGCGGCGAGTTTCTATCGTGAGGGAAAACTATGCCTTGACTGTCTTGGCAAGACTCCCCCATGGCCGGGCGTTTTCCATGCTTGTTACCACGATTCCCATTTGCATACGGCAGTTGTCGCATCCATGTTGACGCTCCATCGCTGGATGCGAACGTGGCAGACAAAGATCGATATCTATTTGTGTTCGACCAATTTTTACCGTGATCTGTTTATGCGGGCGGGGTTTCCATCCGAAAAAATAGTCGTCATGCCGCATTTCGTTCAAGAGAGACATCAACCCGATTCCGTTGGAGGGACCGGGGATTACGCATTATTTGTCGGCCGCCTCGACCCTGAAAAAGGGGTAAACATTCTCCTTGAAGCGTGGCGTCATTTGGATTTCCCGTTAAAGATCCGAGGCAATGGACGTTTGGATGGAGCGGCCAGGGGATACGTAAGACAATATTACATGGATAAGGTCGAATTTGTAGGACGCATGGAGGAACACGAATTGTCCGGGTTGATCGGAAATGCCCGCTTTCTGGTCATGCCATCCGAAGGATATTATGAGACATTTGGGATGGTTATCATTGAGGCTTATTCAAGAGCAGTCCCTGTGGTGGCGTCAAATATTGGGGTAACGCCGGAATTGGTTTCCGATAAACAAACCGGATTATTATTCGAACCTGGCAATGCACTTGATCTGGCGGACAAGGCGGGCTGGATGTGGGATCATCCGGCTGAGGCAGGCGCAATGGGCAGGAATGGACTAAAAATATATAAGGAGCGGTTTACACAGGATCAGTGTTACGAGACTTTGGTTGAAGTATATGAAAGATTGATAAACTCGAAATGATGCTGGTTGTTGGCGCTCGCGTGGATTCGACCACTTATTCTGACGCAACCGGCATCATCGTGGATTGGTCAAATCGGCAGGATAGCCGTTATGTCTGCGTCGCGAATGTTCACGTGTTGATGGAGGCGCATGACTCCGCTGAATTTCGCGCTATTGTAAATGACGCCGATCTTACCGTTCCTGATGGAATGCCATTGGTCTGGTTGCTAAGACTAAAAGGACAACGAAACCAACCACGCGTTTATGGACCAACGCTAATGCTGCATATTCTGGAGTCTGCCGCGCGCAACGGAGTTCCTGTCGGGTTTTATGGGAGCAAGCCCGAAGCGCTGGCGTCGCTTATTCCACGGATGCAGGCGCGTTATGAAAGCCTGAACGTTGCCTATTCCTTTAGCCCACCATTCCGGGCTTTGAGTCAAGTAGAAGATGCGGCTATCATTGAGCAGATCAATCAATCGGGGGCGCAGATTTTATTTGTCGGGCTGGGATGCCCGAAGCAGGAAATCTGGATGGCGGAACATCGCGGCAAAGTGAGTGTAGTAATGATTGGAGTAGGCGCGGCGTTTGACTTCCACGCGGGCCTCAAACCACAGGCTCCTGCATGGATTCAAAAGATTGGCTTGGAATGGTTGTTTCGATTGATCACCGAGCCGCGCCGATTATGGAAGCGATACCTTTATCACAATCCGCGCTTTGTTGCCCTGGCGATTGCCGATCTTTTGGGATTGTTGAAAAAGGATTGATCGAACATGCTCAGGCGTTTCTCTGTGAACTTCGCGATATTCTCCATGTTGTTGGATGGACTTAGCGCGGCATTTTGCTTATGGTTTTCTGCGGCGATTCGCCCCTTCATGAGCGCGCTGGCATTTCTCAAGAACATCGAATCGCCTGTTGTTGTTCCATTTCAATTATATTTTTTATTTCCAGTGATCTGGGTTGTGGTATTTTCCTCCCTCTCAATTTATGACGGCCGAAAATTCCTGCGCGCCGCGGATGAACTCGCGGCTTTGATGCTCGCCACCGTTATTGCTTCGATATCCACCGCAGGGATATTGTACTTTTCGTTTCGCGACGTTTCGCGCGCTTTATATGTTATCTTTGTAATAAGTACGTTTCTTGTCTGCCTGCTCTGGCGCGCGGTGGCAAGGGTTTACTTTCGCACGCGCCGCGAATCTTCCACGATCTCGCGGCGCCTGGTGGTTGTGGGAGTCGGTCCACTTGGGCAAAGTGTGGGTCAGCAAATACAAACCGCGCTTTCAGAAAATTTGACCCTGGTTGGTTTTGTGGATGATGGCTACGGCGACCATAATAAAGTTTCATCTCTGGGCATGGTCGAAGAATTAACAAGGCTCATTCGCGAGCATCACGTTACTGATGTCGTCATCGCGCTTCCATATTCGGCGTTCCATAAAATGTCGGAGATTGTTCTGTATCTTGAAAACCTGCCCGTTGGAGTTTGGATCGCCCTCGGCTTTTTTGACCTCGCATTGTATAGAACCGACATCGAAGATTTCGCGGGCATCCCAATGCTCGATTTGCGCGCCTCCGCCATTGACGATTATCAGCGCATGATCAAACGCGCCTTTGATCTCTTCTTCGGCCTGTTCGCCCTGACGCTTGCCCTGCCTCTCCTGGCATTATCAGCCCTGATGGTTTTTCTCGAAGACGGCGCGCCTGTTTTCTTCCGCCAAAAAAGGGTGGGCGAGAACGGGCGTTTGTTTGAAATGCTCAAATTCAGGACCATGGTCAGGAACGCCGAGCAGTTACAAGCTCAGGTGGAGAAGCGAGATGCGGATGGGAATCTCATCCACAAGACGAAGGATGATCCCCGCGTCACGCGTGTCGGACGCCTGCTTCGGCGCCTCAGCCTTGACGAACTCCCGCAACTTTTCAACGTCCTCGCGGGGACGATGAGTCTCGTTGGACCGCGCCCTGAGATGCCGTATCTGGTCGAGAAATATCAGCCCTGGCAAAGAAAACGTTTTGCCATTTCGCCCGGCTTGACGGGCTGGTGGCAGGTGAGCGGGCGAAGTGATAAGCCCATGCACCTGCACACCGAAGATGATTTATACTACATCCAGAATTATTCGATCTGGCTGGACGTTCAAATCCTTGTAAGAACGGCATGGGTGGTGCTTTTTGGTAAAGGAGCGTATTGATGTTCAAGAAACTCGCAGATAATCGAGATCAGGGCTTGCTTGTCGCGCTTTACGAAGAAAAAGTCTTCGGTTTATCAGAAGCGGTAGTAGCGTTTATCGAGTGAGGTTCACATGCTTGCAAAAAAAAATGAGCGATATTCGGATCCTTTGTTGATATTCGGCTTGTTTTTATTTTCCAATGTTACGGCGTTTGTCTATGTCCGTTGGCTTGTACCCGAAATTGTATTCGGCAACTCTGTAGCGTGGTTAATATTAGCGATACTCTGCATTTGGCTGATGAACAAACAAGCCATCCTGTCTAAATTCATCGAGAATCTTAAGCGAAATTGGATCATCCTTCCATTCCTGATTTTTTCCGGTTTTTCGATTTTTTGGTCAGTTTATTGGGAAATCTCCCTCTACCGATGGCTGGTCCTTGTGTGTACAATCTTCACAGGCGGTTATGTTGGATTACGATATGACCTAAAAAAGATTATAGAATTTTTGTCAGTTTTTAGCATATATATCCTGCTCTTTAGTTCCATACTTATCTTTTTTGCGCCACAGGTTGGGGTGATGAATTATTACATCATTCAAGGCGCCTGGAAGGGCTTGTACTGGCACAAAAATCATATGGGTTTAATCGCCACATTTGCAAATACCCTGTTCCTAATTAATGTTATTAATTCCTTGCAGTCAAAAGAGAGGCGCGCGCTATTTTGGGGTTTATTGTATTGTTATTCATTGCTGGTTGTCTATCAATCAGATTCCGTCGCCGCGTATATCGTAGTTTTAGGCTTGCACGGATTAATTTCCGTTGCACTTCTCCTGCTGAAGTTTGGAAAAAAACTCCGTAGAACGCATTATTTATTGTTTGTTTTGGTCCTGATGGTGGCGTCGCTTATATTTTACGTCAACGCAGATCTTTTTTTTGGAATTTTCAATCGAAATACGACCTTAACGGGCAGGGTGCCAATGTGGACTTATCTATTTGACGCCTACATTAGCAAACGCCCGTTTCTGGGTTATGGTTTCAACGCTTTTTGGTATCTTGGGGCTCATCGAGTGGCAGTGCAGAGCGTGGCTGGCTATCCTGACCCGGTCATTATCTCGGATAATGGATTTATTGATATATTAGTGAACACAGGATGGGTTGGATTAATTTTATTCGCAATATTTTATCTTGGCGCGTGGTGGCGTTCCATCAAAGGCGCAAGTAGAGCCATTGATATAACAGGGATATTCCCTTTGATCTTAATGGCCAATACATTGCTTGCGAATGTTAGTTGGAGCCTGCTTTTCGAGAATGAAAGCTTTTTTATGTTGATTATGATTTCTGTTCTGTTTTGCGCCTCTGCAAGGGAATCGGCAAAAGGTTTGCTCAAGAACGTGGCTGAGGATGGCGATTCAAACCTATCTACCAACCAATTTTGAGCGCCCCCAACCCAGCCTGTTACTTTGTAAATTTCTTCTGCCACTCGAACAACTTATTCAACGCCTCGATGGGGGAGAGCGAATTTACGTCCATCTCCTTCAATTCATTTAACAGGGGACTTGTCTCAGGAAATAACATTGCCTGTTGCGCGGCGTGCGGGTCAATCGTTACTGCGCGTCCAGTTGTTTTTTCCAACTCAGCCATGATCTCGCTTGCGCGTTGAATCACGGGCGCGGGCAAGCCAGCCAGTTGCGCGACATGGATCCCATACGAACGATCCGCGCCGCCCGGTACGATCTTGTGCAGAAAGACGACATTCCCATCCGCTTCGCTCACCGCCACGTTGTAATTGCGGATGCCAGGTAGTAACTCTGCCAGTTGGGTCAACTCGTGATAATGTGTGGCAAACAAAGTCTTTGCGCGCAAGTGCGGGTGATTATGAATATATTCGATCACCGCCCATGCAATCGAAACGCCGTCATAAGTCGAGGTGCCGCGTCCGATCTCATCCAGGATCAAAAGCGAACGCGCCGTCGCGTGATGCAGAATATTCGCGGCCTCCACCATCTCAACCATGA
Organism: uncultured Anaerolinea sp.; assembly: GCA_964543585.1. Taxonomy (GTDB): domain Bacteria; phylum Chloroflexota; class Anaerolineae; order Anaerolineales; family Villigracilaceae; genus Defluviilinea. The sequence continues at coordinate 34,474 of CAZIYY010000005.1, forward strand.
ATGTCGATTGTCCCGCGTGAATTTCATCCTGCGCGCCGATACGCGTGAAGATGCGGTCCACCAGCCCGATCTTCGCCGAGTGCGCGGGGACGAACGATCCCATTTGCGCCATCAGCACGATCAACGCAGCTTGCCGCAAATATGTGGACTTCCCACTCATGTTGGGTCCTGTAATCACGCGCACGATTTCGCCATTTTCAAATATGACATCATTGGGGATATACCGCCCCGAGCGACTCGTCGAAGGGTCACCATGCAGAGATTGTTCAACAACTGGGTGCCGACCTTCGTGGATTTCCAACTCGCTTCCTTCATGGACCTCGGGCCTGCTGTAGCCTCCGAGCGCCGCGACCTCTGCTAAAGCCGCCAGCACGTCGAGTTCCGCCAAAGCTCGGGCTGTGCTCAACAACTTGAAAGCGGACTTCCCAATCGTCGCGCAAACTTCCTTGAACAGGCGCAACTCGATCTCGCGGATTCGTTCCTCGGCGTTCAAGACGAGCGTCTCGTACTCTTTCATCTCTGGTGTGATGAATCGCTCTGCGTTGACCAGCGTCTGCTTGCGTATATAGCTCTCGGGCGCTTTATCCGCCGCGCCGCGTGAAATCTCAATGTAATAGCCAAAGACTTTGTTGTAGCCCACTTTGAGAGTCTTGATGCCTGTCTTTTCGCGCTCCACACCTTCGAGATTCGCGATCCAATCCCGGGCGTGTTTGGATGCCTCGATGACTGAATCCAATTCCTGCGAATATCCTGCGCGCATGATTCCTGTGTTCTGCAAAATGGACGGCGGGTCATCGTCAATTGCAGATTGAAGCACGGATAATTCGTTGTTCGATTGTTCGATTTTTGGTAGTGGCAGGGTTTGCTCCTGCCCAATAATATTTGCGACATTTGGCAGTCGTCCCAGGGTATCGCGCATCGCCACCAAATCACGCGGCTGCGCCTGGCCCGCGATTACGCGGTTGACAAGTCTCTCGAGGTCTGCAAGTGGTTTGAGCGCGGCGCGCAATTCAGCGCGCTTCATGCCGTCGTCGAAGAAATATTGCACGCCATTTTGACGATGAACAATCTTTTCAACATTGAGTAACGGCTGGCTGACCCATTGATGAATCATGCGTTTGCCCATTGGCGTAATTGCCTGGTCGAGCGTTCCCAAGAGGGAGCCTTTACGTTCGCGGCGAAGGGTCTCATCCAATTCCAGGTTGCGACGCGTTGCTGCATCAAGTGTCATGAACTCGTTGATGCTGTATGAACGCAGGCTGGTTAGCAGGGTCAGCGAATCAGGCTGCGTATCCTTGAGATATTGAATGATCGTGCCTGCCGCGCGAACGGAAAGGCTGTTGTTCCTTAATCCAAATCCATCCAATGTGGATGAATTGAAATGAGCGAGCAGTGTTTCATTGCATTTGCCCGGTTCAAATTTCCATGAAGCGTATGGAGTTAAGTGGGCAATGATTCCATCAGGCAGGGCTTGATTGTCAGAATGGAGGATTTCCGCGGGATGTAAACGCGTCAGTTCGGCGCGCAAGGCTTCGAGCGGGAGTTCGGTGACGGCAAATTCTCCGGTGGTGATATCGGCGTATGAAACGGAGGCAGACCCCTCATGAAGAATGATCGAAGCGAGGTAGTTGTTTGAGTCGCCGGGTAAAAGTCCCGGTTCAGTCACCGTTCCCGGAGTTACCACACGGACAACTTTGCGCGGGACGAGTCCTTTAATGGGGACATCCCCAATCTGTTCGCAGATCGCAACGTGATAACCTTTTTCGATCAGGCGAGCAAGATAATTTTCAACCGCGTGATACGGAATGCCTGCAAGCGGCGCGCGCACGCCCTTGCCGATGGGACGCGAAGTTAAGACAATATCGAGTTCGCGCGCGGTGATCTCTGCATCTTCATCGAAGGTTTCATAAAAATCACCGAGACGAAAAAAGAGGATGGTATTTGGATAATCCCGCTTTATTTCAAGATATTGCTGGCGGATTGGGGTGACATCGTCGTTGGGCATAAGACGATTTTACACCATTTGAAAAGGTGGGCGGTAAAACATATCGTGAAGCGGTAAAATAAGATATTCAATCTCGGCGCCTTGCTGGAAGTTTATGGAGACTGATTCATGAGTGACCAGAAGAATTCATTTCAGGGGCCACACCAATACCAGCCTGTTCGCGTTGCAGGCGAACCGCTTGAGGGCGCGCGAGCCGCGATGCTGATGGTGCATGGACGCGGAGCGACCGCGGAAGATATTTTGTCACTGGCAGATGGGTTGAATCAAAAGGGTTTTGCCTATCTTGCACCTCAAGCTGCGGAAAATACCTGGTATCCAAACCGCTTTCTTGTTCCGCTTGCAGATAACGAGCCGTGGCTTTCCTCCGCATTGGCTTTCGTGAATGATGTGTTCAACCGTATCGTCAACGCGGGCATCCCGCCTGAGCGGATCATGCTTCTCGGTTTTTCACAAGGCGCATGCCTGACATTGGAATTTGTTGCTCGCAATGCGCGGCGCTATGGGGGCGTGGCAGGACTGAGCGGCGCGTTGATTGGTCCCGATGACACGCCGCGCGATTACGAGGGTTCACTTGAAGGGACATCTGTCTTTCTCGGATGTAGTGATGTGGATTTTCATGTTCCGAAAGAGCGGGTAACTCAGGCGGCCGAGGTATTGCAGAAATTGGACGGCGACGTGACAAAACGTTTGTATCCAAATCTGGATCACAGTGTTAATCAGGATGAGATTGATTTCGTACGCGGCATGATGCAGACACTTCTCGACGATTCTTGAGATCCAATACATGGCAGGTTTAACTCTGGGGTTGGATAGCTTATTTGCTATGCGGCTGTCCGAAATACCAGGACAAGCTCCTTGACTCCAGAGTTGCGATTTACTAAGATTGATTTTTGTACGTTTAGATGAATAGAGGCAAGTGGTTTGATGGATGAATTTCGCTACGTCTCTTACTCTCAGGAAGTGATCTTCGCCCCTGACTCACTTGCCCGTTTGGGTGAGGCGGTTGAACGCTTTGGCTGGCGAAGGCTTATGCTTTGCGCGAATCATTCCATGCGCTCGAGTGGTTATATTGATAAAGTGGAATCTATTCTGGGGGATTGTCTTGTGGCAGTGTTTGACGGCGTAAAACCTCATGTTCAGAATGTTCAGGTTAATGAAGTTCTTGCGCTCGCTAAAGAAAAAAATGTAGATGCGGTTATTGGGATGGGTGGCGGCAGCCCTATTGGGATGGCGAAGGCTATCGCGTTTACATTTGATCAGCCTCGTGTTCCAGTCATTGCCATTCCCGCCACTTACGCGGGGTCTGAGATGACGCCCGTTTATGGGATTACACACACAGACGAGAATCCGCCGCGCAAGGTCACAGTCAACGATCCGAAGGTTACGCCGAGACTTGTTATCTACGACCCGAACCTGACTCTTGATTTGCCTGCGGAGATGACGGCTTCCACTGGAATCAACGCGTTGGCGCATTGTATCGAGGCTTTATATTCGAGGACGCGCAACCCGCTTTCAACAGCGGCGGCGACAATTGGTGTGCGTCACATCCTCAATGCGTTGTTACGTTGCTATGAGGACGGGAAGAACCTGGAAGCGCGCACTGAAATGCTGCTCGGCTCGCATCTGGCGGGACTTTCGCTTGCTTCTGTTTCGATGTGCATTCATCACGGCTTATGCCACGTGCTCGGAGGGACGGCCAACATCCCGCACGGAATCGCCAATAGCATTATCCTGCCTCATGCCATCCGCTTCAACGCGGATGTGACCGCGCCTCAACTTCTCCCCACCGCCGAAGCGATGGGAATCCCAGTAAACGGGATCAGCCCGAAGGTAGTTATCGAAGCGATGGTACAAAAAATCTTCCATCTCATTAGGCAGATGAATCTCCCGCATCGTCTGCGCGACTCGGGCGTCGGTCTGCAACAATCTGACCTTGCGCGGCTTGCCCAACTCGCCTTTCAGAATCGAACCGTACAAAACAATCCCAAGCCGATCACGGATGTATCCCAGATCGAAGAACTACTGCGAGAGGCTTGGTAAAGGAGGTGACACGAAAATAGAAAGTAGTGTTCAGTTCTCGAATCAATTTCGTGAATTTTCATTAGCAAAGTCAAAAGGAGAATAAAACATGTCCCCCGTTAATTCCATGGACTACAGCGGCAAAGACACCGTGCTCGATGTCATCCGCCATGAAAGCGCAGATTTCTTCAAAATCGTGGATGATCCCAAGAATTGGAATGTGCAGACGCGTTGCACTGAATGGGAAGTCCGCGATATGGTTGGTCACATGATTGATGTGACCGAAGGCTATCTCATGCGTTGGGAAAAAGCCCGCAAAGGCGAATCCATAGATACGGCTGGCTTACTTGTGATGGCTGACTCGCTCAATAAGAATGCCCAGTCCTACCGCAGCCTGCCCCGCGAAGAAGCCATCAACAGGTTGAAGAACGATTACAAACAGATGATGGAAATCTTCGACAAACTGACCGCCGATGAATGGAGTAATTTCATTGTTACACATCCCTACATGGGACCATTGCCCACCTTTCTCTATACTGCCTTCCATGTAATGGACTACGGCGTTCATACCTGGGATATCCGCTGGGGCTTGGGTGAGAAGACGCGCAAACTGGACGAACGCACTGCGGGCGTGCTTGTCCCTGATATGCTGTTTGCCCTCCTGCCATCCACTGTGGATCAACCCTCAGCCAAAGGCGTGGATGTGGAGTATGGCATCGAAGTTTCAGGTGAGTGGGGCGGGAAGTGGCGCGCAACCGTGAAGGATGGTAAGTTCGAAGCCAAGCCAGAGACTGATAACTTCGAAGGATGCAAAGCCGTCTTCAGTTTTGACCCGTCGGATTTTGTGCTTACGGCGTTCCAGCGTTTCGATGGCGGCACCGCGCGCGGCGACCAGGAGACAATAGAGAAGGTCCGTAAATTGTTCTTCAGGATCTGATTCCGCTGGCGTATTTTAGGAATGTCACCCTGAGCGCCAGCGAAGGGTCTCTGAGATAATTGTGGAGATGCTTCGCTCCGCTCAGCATGACATTACAAAGGTGAGTTACGGAGAAATAATATGACGAAGATTCAAACCCAGGGAGTACACCACATTACTTTCGTTGGTTCCAATCGTGAGGCGATCATTGATTTCTATCAGGGCGTGCTGGGTATGCCGCTGGTTTTCGAGCAACCGAACCTGGACGTGCCAGATGAGATGCACCTCTATTTTGACCCTGGCGATGGACGATTGATCACTTTCTTTGTTCGCCCGACGCGCGTCAACGATCCAGCTCCTAATCCGCAGAACATCGGCAACTTGCATCATATTGCATACACTGTATCGCGCGCAACGTACACTCAAGTCGCGGCGCGGTTGAAGGAACATGGCATTGAGAACACGGGTCCGATTGATCGCGGCTTCATGGACTCAATCTACTTCCGTGACCCCAACGGTCAACTGCTCGAAATGGCTTGCTTCAAGTTCGTCCCGCCAGAAGGTCATACCATGGCTGATGTTCTCAGTACTGCGCATCGCCTGCGCGTGCAGAGCGGGGACTATGCCATCGCAGATAAACATCTTGCGGATGCCATTGCCGAATTGACTGAGCAAAAGATTACAATGCACGCATGATGGTCTCTGCCGAGAATGACTCGCGTCGAGCTGGAACGATCTGGACGATGAATCTAGAGGAATCCACGCCCGTTATCGCGTCACTCGTTCCTGCTGTTTTCTCTCGCCTTGAGTCAGAATCCGCGCCTGAATTGGCTGAGGCAATGGGCGACGATGTTCTAGCAGAGATCCTCAAGCGATTCGAGTCTGGGCGGCGATGTTATGTTGCGCGGGTGGATGATGACCCCTCTCGTAACATTGGAGAAATTCAACGAAACGAGCGGGGCAGACTTGTGGCTTATAGCTGGGTAAGTTTTGACGAGGAATTTATTGGGGAACTCAACCTTCGGCTCAGATTACTTCCTGATGAAGCCTACATATGGAATTGTGTCACTTTGCCCGCCTTCCGGCAGAAGTATCTTTATACTGCGTTGTTAGGTTATATCGTTGAGGAACTACGCAAAGAACAATTATCTCGCGTTTGGATCGGCGCGGATCTTGATAACGTCCCTTCGCAACGCGGCATTGCGCGCGCTGGGTTTACGCATGTGGCTGATCTGGTCGTAGCCAGGGTCTTGACTCTGCGTCAAGTATGGGTGCAAGGGCGACCTGATGTGCCAGATAGTCTGGTGGAAGAGGCTCGCCGCGCATTCTTGAATAATCGCGATAAGGTCTGGTTATCTACGTTGACCTCGGCTTAATTTCCCTGCCGGTGAACAGAATAAATCGAATGGGGTCATGGATAGTAACGCGGCACGATCTCGTTCTGCGATTACACAGGAGTAAATATGAATTGGTATTTGGTGATTCGCTTCCTGCACATCATCAGTTCCATTTTTTTCATCGGCTGAATCTTTGCCCGTCAGGCTGTTCGCTCACAAGGAAAGAAGTTAGAGGATATCAACACGCTTGCGGCTTACTTCTCTGCCGCAGGCAAAATCGAAAGCCTGATGGTCATCCCCGGAAATTTTGCGACGATCCTCTTTGGCGTGATCTTTGCCGTTATGATTGGCGCGCCAATATTTGGATTTTTGCAGGGCGCAGAAAAAAACTGGCTGTTAGTCACGAATGTCCTTCTGGTATTGGGCAGTTTGAATGTCCCGCTTATCTTTCTCCCGCGCGGAAAGGTGTACGACAAACTATTGGCAGAGGCAATCGTGAAGGGCGAGGTGACGCGCGAACTCAAAGACCATTTGGATGACAAGGTCGTCAAAGCCGCTCATCTTTTTGAAATAGCCATGCTGGTCTTTATCGTCATCCTGATGGTGTTCAAGCCTTTCTAAAATTAGTTCTCCGGAGGGGCTTGCGAATTTAGAAAAGATGTTCTATAATTGACTATCGTCATCCAATTATCAAAAGGAGCATACCATGTCCAAACGAAATATTGTCCATGTTGAAATTCCCGCCGCGAACGTTGAAGGCGCAGGCAAGTTCTATGAGGCGTTGTTCAGCTGGAATATCCAACACGATCCTCAAATGAACTACACCATGTTTGATGCCGGCGATGGCTCGACTTATGGCGGCTTCCCCGGAGTCTCGGATGAAAACCCGGCGGGGCAGGTGCTGGTCTATATCCAAAGTGACGATATTGAAGCCGACCTAAAGAAGGTCGAAAAACTTGGCGGCAAGGTGCTTCATGCAAAAGCTGAAATCCCGCAAACAGGTTGGTTTGGAGTCTTTCAAGATCCAACGGGTAATGTGCTTGGGCTGTATACGAGCATGAATCCTGCTGGTAATTAGCGGAGGCATCATGGCAAGCACTGAGCTTGTTCTTACCATAAACCCCAAGTTGGATAAACAAAGCATTCGCATTGACAAAGCCAAATACAATGTAGTGCGCGAAACAATCCTTAAGATTTTACGCTCGTATGGTTCGATGACCTTTACGCAACTGGGCGCTCTTGTTGAAGGCCAGTTGCAAAATGACTTCGACGGTCCGATGATGTGGTATTACACGACTGTGAAATTAGATATGGAAGCGCGCGGAGAAATCCGCCGTGTGCCTAACTCAAGACCTCAAGTCGTTGAGATTGTTTAGATAAAAGACCAGTAGCAGAACTCCGAGTTCTTCGAGAACTCGGAGTTCTCTATTAAAATCGGTGCATGCCCCTTCCTCACGAATTTCTCTACGAACTACATAAGCATTTTACAGGCGATATTCGCACCGACGCCGCGTCGCGTATCCTCTACAGCACAGATGCGAGCATCTATCAAATTGAGCCAATGGGCGTTGCCTTGCCGCGCACGCAGGAAGACTTAATCGCGGCTGTTGAACTAGCCGCCAAATATAAGATTCCCATTTTGCCGCGAGGCGCAGGGACATCGCTGGCAGGGCAGGCGATTGGGAATTCTCTAATTCTCGATTGTTCCCGCTGGCTGGATCATATCGTTGAGATTGACGCTGAATCCCGGTCCGCCACCATCGAACCTGGGGTCGTTCTTTCCGCGCTCAATTTTGCCTCCGCTCAACATGGCTTGATGTTCGGTCCTGACCCGGCTTCAGCGGAACGCGCGACGATGGGCGGAGTGATCGCCAATAATGCGACAGGCGCGCATTCAATCTTGTATGGCATGTCCGCCGATCATTTGATTTCAGCCGATGTGATCATGGCGGATGGAAGTCTAGCCATGCTAGGTGAGAGAAGTACTCTTGATAATTCTTTAGTCTCCAATCTCTATTCCTCTGCCCTCGAAATCCGCGCAAAATATACGGAAGCCATAACAAAAAACTGGCCCCGCACCTGGCGAAACTCGGCGGGTTATCGTTTGAATTATCTTTTGCCGTGGTCGCCATCGAAGCCATCGCAGTGGGAGGGCGAATACCCCGCTGTCAATCCATCCCACCTAAACCTTGCTCCATTACTGGCTGGCAGTGAAGGAACGCTGGCGGTGATTCGCCGTGCAACGGTGAATCTCGTTCAAAAGCCAAAGCATACAATTCTCGCAGTCTTGTCATATCAAAGCATAGCGGAGGCGTGTGATGACGTGCCGCGTTTGTTGACTCATCATCCGTCGGCTGTCGAGTTGATTCCCCAGATGATTCTTCGACTGGCGCGCGATATCCCGGCCTACGCGCGTCAGATGAGCTGGATGACGGGCGACCCTTCCGCGGTGCTGGTTGTCGAGTTTAGCGGCGAACAGCCTCAGGCGTTGAGAGAGGCGGCGCTTCGTCTGGGTGAGGATGCGCTTGTTGCCGAATCCAAGGAACAGCAGAGTCAGGTGTGGAATATTCGCAAAGTTGGACTGGGCTTGATGGATTCGCGTCCACAGTCTGCGAGACCCATCGCGTTCATCGAAGATTGTGCCATCCCCGTGGATCGGCTCGGAGAATTTGTGCGTGAGGTGGAAAAGATTTTATCTGCGCATGGAACGTATGGCGGAATGTACGCGCACGCTTCGGGCGGATGCCTGCACATTCGTCCTGTGTTGGATATGCACACAGGCGAAGGCGCGCAGTCTCTGCGCTCAATTGCCGAAGCGACTCTCATGCTCACGCTGCGACTCGGCGGCTCGATGAGTAGTGAACATGGCGACGGGATCGCGCGCGGTGAGTGGCTGGATAAAACGTATGGCGCAGATGTGACGTCCGCGATGCGGATGTTGAAACAAGCCGCCGACCCTGATAACCTGCTCAGCCCGGATAAGATGTTCGACGCGCCGAAAATGGATTCGCATTTGCGTTACGATGAAAGTTATCACGCCCAATCCTGGACTCCTGCATTGGATTTTTCGCGCAGTGGAAATTTCATTAATGCGATTGAACTATGTAATGGACAAGGCGTGTGTAGAAAAGACACTGGCGTGATGTGCCCATCCTATCAGGCGACGCGGGAGGAGATGCACTCTACGAGGGGCAGGGCAAATTTATTGCGCGCGATGATTTCAAATAACATGTCATTGCGAGGAGGGCGTTCTTCCCGACGAAGCAATCTCCCGTTAAACGAAGAGATTGCTTCGTCGCTTACAGAGCCTGCGCTGAGTGCAGTCGAAGCGTTCGCTCCTCGCAATGACATTGAAGAGTCTGCTGCCCGGGCGCTTGATCTCTGCCTCGCCTGCAAAGGATGCAAAGCGGAATGTCCCAGTGGCGTGGACATGGCGAAGTTGAAATATGAATTCGAGAATCAGTATTACAAAACGCATTGCAGACCCTTGCGCGATTATGTCTTTGGATATTTTCATATTGTCGCTGGTTTGCTTTCACCGATTGCGCCGCTGGCAAATGCCATGATGCAAATGCCAGTCTTCAAAAATATCGCCGCGCAGATTTTGCAAATCACGCCGCATCGTCCGTTTCCGAAGTTTGCCCGCCCTACGTCACGTCCAACACGTGACCTACAAACGGGAAAGAAGATTATCCTTTTATCCGATGTCTTCTCGCGTTATATCGAGCCGCGGGTGGAAGGTGCCGCGTGTGAGGTTCTATCCAAATGCGGATATGCTGTTCACGTATTGCCTGTCATCGGCGCGGGCGCTTCATTGCTCTCGAAGGGATTTATCGACGCGGCAAAGCGTCACGCGGAGAAAATGCTCGATGCACTGAATCAGATTGACCCGACGCGCACAGCGGCCGTTGTCGGCATCGAGCCTCCTGAAATTTATACACTCAAACATGATTATGTGGATTTAATTCCTGAGCGCGCGGATGAGATCGCGGCGCGCGCCGCTCGAACCTGGTTGCTGGATGAATATCTTTTGCGCTCCGAGAAATTTAACAATCTGCGCGCAGGCGCTTTAGGACAACAAAATCAATTTGAAGATAAGAAACAAAAAATAAAATTCCATCCACACTGTCATCAGCGCGCGGAGGGACCCGCCAGCGATGGCTTGCCAGGCGGAACGAATGCCACGCTCGAATTACTGCGCGCCTGCGGCTATGATGTTGAGTTGATCGATTCGGGCTGCTGCGGCATGGCGGGGACATTCGGTTACGAGGCCGAACATTATGATCTCTCGATGAAGATTGGAGAATTGAAGTTGTTTCCCGCGCTCCGTAAACTGACCCCCACCGCCCCACCCGACCCTGCCTTCGGCGGGTCACCCTCCCCAAATTCTCAGAATTTGGGGAGGGCAGGGGAGGGACTGGTCGTCTCCACCGGCGCGGCGTGTCGGATGCAGATCCAGCAGGGAGTTGGGATGAAGGCAGAGCATCCGATTATGCTGGTGGCGAAGGCGCTTGCGGATAAATTGTAATTGATCCTTTGTAATGATTTTCATCTTGCATGGACCTGGTTTTTCCTGTATTCTAATTCCCGTGAATGGCTACGATGCTAAAGCATAGAATGGGATTTCAGACTATTCTCTACCTCGAAAATGGGGAAGTGCTGGGGGTGATATAATACGCTTTACAGTTTCTTGTTCGATAGGAGAATCGTATGAATGACGTTACCGTATCCCCAAAATTCCAAGTGGTTATTCCACTAAAAGTGCGCGAATCGCTTAATGTTAAGCCTGGACAAAAATTGCGGGTGATTGCCTATGATAATCAGCTGATATTCATACCAATTCGCCCCATAAAGGCGGCTCGTGGGTCACTGAAAGGTATTGACACTGATGTCCAGCGCGAAGAAAAAGATCGCTTATGAACGTAGTGGACTCATCCGGCTGGCTCGAATATTTTTCAGGCGAAGGAAACGCGGATTTTTTTGCACCTGCGATTGAAGATACAGAGCATCTGCTTGTGCCAGTCATTTGTGTTTATGAAGTGTTCAAACGAGTGATGCAACAACGCGGTTTGACCGCAGCGCGCGCCAATGTCAGCGATATGCACGAGGGTAAAATCGTTGACCTGGATACGTCGCTTGCATTGAGTGCGGCGCATATTTCAACCGAGCTAAAGCTGGCTATGGCAGACAGCATCATCCTTGCCACTGCCCGCGCGCACAATGCAACACTTTGGACTCAAGACGAACACTTTAAAGATATCGAAGGCGTGCAATACATAGAGAAAAAAGCAGATTGAAGTAACTCAAACGTTGAGGTAGGCAGTTGCGCCGAATCTCCGAAGAACGTACCCGCAAAGAACTCATTGATCCGCAGTTGGAATTGGCGGGTTGGTATTTACGTGATCATTCCAAAGTGAAGATCGAAATTCCTGTGGACGGTTACGATGCCGAACCGTGGAATGGCGTATCGGATTACTGCCTGTACCGCGAAAACGGGGAAGTGCTGGCAGTAGTGGAAGCCAAGAAAACTTCTGTAGATGTTCGCCTGGCGGAAGCACAACTCACGCATTACGTTACCGAAATCGAGAAGCACCAAACTTTTAGACCATTTGGATTTTTGGCAAACGGATATGACATCTATTTTGTAGACGTCGGCATCTCTGCAAAGCGTGAAGTGTTTGGATTCTTCACACGCCAAGATTTGGAAAATCTTCTTTATATCCGCCAGAATGCAAAGCCGCTTGGTTCCATAGAAATCAACAACGAGATCGTTGACCGTTCCTACCAGCATGAAGCCATTCGCCGCGTGGGGGAAGCCTTTGCCAAAGGCAAGCGCAAAGCCTTGATCGTGATGGCAACTGGGACAGGCAAGACCCGAGTCACAATGGGATTGATCGATGTGTTTATGCGCTCCAATCAGGCGCGGCGGATTTTATTCGTGGCAGACCGCGATCCCTTGGTTAATCAAGCAAGAGAAGATGGATTTGAAAAATACCTGCCAAGTGAACCTTGTACCCGTATCCATAGTTGGGATGATCCAAATACACGAACGCAACGCTTGTTTGCAGTAACACTCCAAACCCTGAGTAATATCTTCGAGCAATTTTCGCCCGCTTTCTTCGACTTGATTGTCTTTGATGAAGTTCATCGTTCCATTTTCAATCGTTACAGCGAAGTCTTGAAATACTTTGACGGATATATGATCGGGTTGACTGCCACGCCTGCCAATTACATTGCCCGCGATACATTTGAAGCATTTGGCTGTTACGATGACAAGCCAACTTATCTTTACACGTATGAGCAAGCCGTCAAAGACGGTTATCTCGTAGATTACACTTTATATGCCGCACGTACTCGTTTCCAGCAAGAGGGGATCAAAGCCGCGAACCTGACCGAAGAAGAGCGAAACCTTCTTATTCAGCATGGACTTGATCCCGACGAAATCAATTTTGAAGGGACAGAGCTTGAAGAGAGGGTTACCGTTAAGGATATGCTCCGTCGTCAGTGGCAGGAGATCATGGACGTGTGTCATAAAGACCCGTCGGGAATGCCGTGCAAGACAATTGTCTTTGCGATGACTAAAAAGCACGCGCTGAGATTAGCTGATGCTTTTTATGAAGTATTCCCACAATATGTAGATATGGCGAAGGTTGTTATTAGCGAAGGGGATTACCGCAGTATAAATCTAAAGAAATTCAAAAAAGAAAACCAGCCGCGCATTGCCATTTCGGTGGATATGCTTGATACGGGCGTAGATGTCCCCGAGGTGATGAATCTGGTTTTTATGAAGCCAGTTCAATCTCCCATCAAATTACAGCAAATGATCGGACGTGGAACGCGAGTTCAAGCCGCGTGCAATTTCCTTGAACGCCTGCCTGAACAAGGAAAGAAAGAATTCCTTATTATTGATTTTTGGGATAATAATTTCAGCAAGGACGCGAAAGAGGCTGTTGACAATTCCCTGCCTGTGCTGGTGCGGATTTTCCACACGCGCTTGAATTTACTGGAAACCTATCTTGATGACCCGAAGTCCGACGAATATAAGCAAATTGTTGCTGATTTGCGCGCGATGACTCAACGCATTCCAAAGGATTCACTTCTGGTACGCCACGACTTGCCGAAGATTGAAGATGTTTGGGAAGATGGTTTTTGGAATTATCTGCTTCCGTCCAGTATTGAGAAATTGCGGAAGTTTGTCGCGCAACATTTACGCTACGCCGCAGATGTGGACGTTTCTGCCGAGACTTTCATTAGCAAGATCGAGCGACTGAAACTCGCACGTCGCAAGGGATTGAATGTCTCCGAACTTGCCCTGTCCATTGCCGAAGATGTCAATAAATTACCTGAAAATATTCTGAACAAAAAACAGGTGGAATTACGCAAACAATGCACCGTGCCTGAATTGGAAAATGCCAGTTTTGAGAGACTGAATGAATTCCGTGACGCTCTGGCTGAAGAGATGAAAAAGAAAGCCAAGCGCGATGATTTGCTTGAATTGGATTACCTGCATGACTTTATCGCTGTGCGTGGATACATCCTATTGACCAAAAGTGGTGAGCAGATGTATGTTGCCGAATATCGCCGCTTGGTAGAACAGCGAATTCTGGAATTGGTTATCAATCACCCAACCATCAAGGCTATTCAAAACGGCGAAAAGATTGACGACTGGCAACTGCTCGAACTGGAGCGCACGCTGACCAAAGAACTCGGCGAAGGTGATTTGGAAGTGACGCCTGAGAACTTGAAGAAGGTTTTCGCCCACACCGCCGATAGTTTTCTCGGTTTGGTGCGCCAGGTGCTGGACATGGCATACCTGCCCGATTACAAGGACTTGGTGGCTCGGCAGTTTGAAAGTTATATGACCCAACACTCCCCAGCGTACAACGCCGACCAGATTCGCTTTTTGCGCGCCGTGCAAAGCGTGTTCTTGCAGAAGCGCCATCTCGATACCGCCGACTTGTATGAGCCGCCGCTAGATATGTTTGGCGCGGATGCAGTGGAGAGATGGTTTACGGAGAAGGAAGTCCAAGAGATTGTAGTATTTGCAAATAAGCTGGCTGTCTAAATCCCTACTGATCAAATCGCGAGGATTACAAATGAAACGAAACAACATTATCATATGGCTTGTCATGATTTTGCTACTTGCGCCAATGCTTTGGATCATAGTTTTACAGACGACAGGTCAAATAAAATTTATTGCTGATAGGTTCGCTGAGGAATACTTAAAATTCTTAGCAAGTCTAGCTTCGATAACCTTTGGTTTCATTCTCATTAATGTACTCTGGGCAAGCAGAGAACAAAGGGAAAAAATAAGCCGAGGGAAAGGAGTATTATTAAACTACCTGCTTAGAATAAGACGTATGAGTTCGAAAATAATTGAGATGTTGTCACTAAGATATTTAGAAGATGAGTTGGAGGCTAGTCAGGCAAGAGACGCAGAAATTCACTTGATTGTCGCCAAAGTAGAAAAGCTGGCTAGAGGTATGGAGACTACCGCATTCGATCCGTTCTTATACAATGATATAGTTGTGAATAAGGTATTTGTAGAAATCATGTGGGAGGAGATACTCCCTAATATTGATGTTTTAGCATTAGCAAACCAACACGATTTTCGAGAGAATTATGAAGTGTTTGTGAATGCTATACGCGAGATCCAAAAATGCTCTGATGATGGAATCGGGTACTTAACTGGATCAAAGAAAGTGGAGGCATAAATGACTGAACTGCGTCGTCTTGGTGATATTGTTAACTTTGACTCAGAATATAGAATCGGTGATCGAAGAATTATTCGCGCTTACGATAATCTAGGTGTAAAGATTCTATTTGGTGATGAGGCATTTGGAATAAAGGATTATTATATTCCTTCAGGTCCTGAAAAAACTGTTGCGTTTCCAGGTATGATGGCAAAGGTGGAAAGAATCGGCGATTATGAAGGCTTACTAGTTGATAAAATCCTTCATCCATTAAGTCCCGTCATCTGCATTAAAGGAAGAATGGGGTCTGGCAAAACCACGACTATAAAATATGTTATGGAGAATTTTGTTGAGTGCATTTCGTGTGGACCAGATGAGGACTACAAAAATAATGGATTATTCTCCACAATCGATTTTAGGAAAGCAGTGTCTGGTCAAGGCACATCAAATGTTACCTTGCACGACTTGATGTCCATAATTTGTCGCCAACTTTGGAACAAGTGCAGTTATTACCTAGACACTAACACTGAATTGAATCTTTTTTGGAATTACTTGCTAAACATAAATGATAGAGATCATGACGAGTTTGTTGAAGAGGTAGTTGGCGGCATCCTCAATTCGTATCCACATTTACGTAGAGTTTCTACTATTGATGATGCAGAACTCAAGAAGAGAGAGGAGATTCGGGAGGATATTAAGTCGGCTAACATAGAGTGGTATCTAAAGTATTTAGTCATGATATGGCGCTATTTAGTCCAAACGAAATTTTCAGCTACTCAGGGTTGCGCGGTAATTGTTTTAGATAATTTGGATTCGTTAACTACAGATCTACAATCTGATCTAATTAGGGCTGTAATGAAATCTGCACACGCACAAGGTCCAACGTTTATTCTTGTGGTGAGGCCTGAAACATTCGAGCGGCATGGCCTAAATGATGATTTGCTTGATGTTATCGCCCATGAAGGCCCCGAACCCTACCTGCTAGTTCTTGATAGGTTAAAGCGCTTCCTAGAGAATCGAGAAAAGTATTTTACGGTGGCCCCTTCGTTGCCCCCAGACGAAAAAGCATTGATTTATCAATTCTTATTAAGGCTTATGCCGAAACTAAGCGGAGAGAGGTCCTATCTTGATTTTGTTAGAGCAATTACTGGCAAAAGTATCAGAAATGCACTAGTCTTAGCGCAAGGACTCTTCGGTCTTTCCATAGGCGAAATGAAAAAAAGAAGTCTTACTGTTCACTTTATTATTCGCGCGATGATTCGATATGGGTCTTACCAGTTCAAGACAATGGAGAATAAAAGAGTGACAAACCCATTTGATGTAATTGGCGAGATTGATGGCAGGCAATTGATAAAGCTTAGAATATTAGATTACGTAGCAGGACACGGAGGGAGTTGTTCTGAACCCAATATACTTAATACATTCTCTTTATTTGGCCTTCCCGATAGCACCGTATCCCAAGCATTGATTGAGTTGTTGCATAATGAATGCCAATTGCTAGCTTCAAACGGATTTGATGTTTTCCATACTAAGCCAGGAAATGACCAAGATAAAATATCAATCACTGAAATTGGACTAGGCTATATTGATCATTTGATCTATGACATAGATTTCATTCAGGAGGTTATGCTGGACGCGCGGGTAGGTGCAAAGTTTCCTCTTCCCAGCTTATACAAAGACAAACTTTGCGAGAAGCTCATTACGCTCATCAATTTCCTTGAAGAAATCCACCGCGTTGATGTGCAGGAAGTAAAATCTTTTATGAGCAAAGGGGTATCAAGCTATGGAAAAATCTTCAAACCAAAGCTTATTACACTGGAGATGATTCGAAAGGGATTCGCTAGCACTCGTCGGTTGCTCGACTCACAGAAGAAAATAAAACCAGCTAATTCAGAGGAGTATGATGAAATCATCGATAAATTTGAAAAGCTGGTCATTGAGGCGAGAAGCAACAACATTTATCTATTCGGTGTTGATTCAATAGAGCCTACGGAGCCCGAATAGAAAATCTATGCTCACCGACCCTAAACTCCGCTCGCAAGTAGATGCCCTCTGGGATAAGTTCTGGACGGGGGGACTGTCCAATCCGTTGGATGCGATTGAGCAGTTTTCGTATTCAGTTTACCGTCCCGAAGGTTTTGTTTTGGCGACAAGCCTTGTCCATGCGAGCCTTCGGGACGTTTTAGCAGGTAGCCATGCCATATCGCAGTGATGCTTTTGCGCAAGGGCAGTATTATCATTTCTACAATCGTGGGGCGGGGAAGGGGAAGATTTTCTTCAATGATGGGAATTATCAGTATCTCTTGCGATTGGTGAAGGAGTATTATCAGAAGCACGGCGCGACGGTGATTGCCTATTGTCTGATGCCGAATCATTATCACTTTTTGCTCAGGCAGGAGACGGAAGTAGTCTTGTCAAAGTTTATGCAGGTGCTGTTTAATGCGTATGTGCAGGCGTTGAATTTGCAGCAGGGACGCACAGGCACTTTGTTCGAGGGGCGTTTCAAGCATAAGTGCGTGGACAAATGGGAATACTTGATGGTGCTTTGCAGGTATATTCATCGAAATCCTGTCAAAGCGGGATTGGTGGCGAAACCCGAAGATTGGGTGTATTCAAATAATCGAGAGTGGATTGGGGTGAGGGATGGCGCGTTGGTGGATAAGGTTTTTGTGCGGGATCATTTTTCGAGTGCGGATGAGTATGTCAAATTTGTGCATGATGTTGAGGATGAAGAGAAGAGTTATGAGAAGATTAGTAAATACCTTTTTGATTAACCGTTCCGAAGGTTTTTTCCAAGAGAACGTCCCGAAGGCTTTATCGCGGCGACGAGCTTTTATCGACACCAGCCTTCGGGACGATTTCCCCGTCACCCAAACCTTTGGGACGGTTTAGATGTTAACTGACCCTAAACTTCGCTCACAAGTAGATGCCCTCTGGGATAAGTTCTGGACGGGGGGACTGTCTAATCCGCTCGATGCTATCGAGCAGTTTTCGTATTTGTTGTTCTTGAAGCGGCTGGATGACCGCGAGAATGCGGCGGAGAGGCAGGCAAAACGCAAGGGGATTTCATATCATCCGATTGTCAAGAAAGAGATGCGTTGGGGGTATTGGACGCAGATGAAGGCAGAGGAGGCGTTGAGTCATCTGAAGAATGTCGTCTTCCCAGGGTTGGTCGAGTTGGCTGATGTGAAGTCGTCGTTTGGGGAGTATATGAAGGGGGCGCAGTGTAAGATCAATAAGGCGGGGTTGTTGATCGAGGCGTGTAATTTGATCGATCAGATGAAGATCGCGGAGCAGAATCAGGATGTGCAGGGCGATTTGTATGAGTATATGCTGGGTCACATGCAGTTTGCGGGGCGCGGTGGACAGTTCCGCACGCCGCGGCATATTATCCGCATGATGGTGCAGATGGTGGACCCGAAGCCGCGCGAGCGCATTGGCGATCTGGCAGGCGGGACGGGCGGGTTTCTTGTCAACGCGCACCAGCATATTTTGGAGAAGCATACGTCGGCGGGGATTTTGGAGTACGATGCCGAGGGGCAGGCACACCATCTGATCGGCGACCAGCTCTCGGCGGCGGAAAGATCGTTCATGTCGTCGAAGAAATATTTGCGGGGCTTCGATAATGATTCGGGGATGACCATCCTGCGGATTGGGTCGATGAATCTGATGCTGCACGGGATCGAGTCGCCGCAGTTCTATTACATGGATTCGCTGTCGAAGTCGTTCGATGATGAGCGCGAGTATGACGTGATCCTGATGAACCCGCCGTTCAAGGGCGCGGTGGATAAGGGCGGCGTTCATCCCACGCTGCCAGCGGATACGACGAAGAGCGAGTTGCTTTTTCTGCATTTGATTTTGCGCGCGCTGGATATGGGCGGACGGGCGGCGGTGATCGTGCCCGATGGGGTGCTGTTCGGGTCGAGCGGCGCGCATGTGGAGGTGCGTCGCAGGATCATCGAGGAGAATCGGCTGGATGGGGTGGTGTCGATGCCTTCGGGTGTGTTCAAGCCGTACGCGGGGGTGAGCACGGCGGTGCTGTTTTTCACGCGCGGCGCGCAGACTCGGAATATATGGTTCTATGACATGGCGCACGATGGTTTTTCGCTGGACGATAAGCGGGTGGCTGTGGATGAGAATGATATTCCTGATGTGATTGAGTGTTGGACGAATCGCCTTGATAAGAAGTTTGGAGAGAAGAGAGATAAGAGGATTGGAGAATTAAGAGCATTACTCGCGCCGATGAAAGCCGAGCGGATAAAGTTGCACGAGGAAATAAATCGCCTCACTTTCGAACTGGCAATTGATTCTGGTTCTGACGGTTCTTCCGCCTCAAAACCTTTAACCGCGAAGAGCGCAAAGAGCGCGAAGGAAAATCAAAAAGAAAACTTGGCGAACTTAGCGGGCTTAGCGGTTCAAAATGCTCTTTCCGAGGCACAGACTCAATTCTCTAATCTCCAATCTCTGATTTTCGCCCCTCAATCTGAAATGGATCGTTTGACCCGTCAGTTCTGGGTGACCAAGGAGCAGGTGAAAGAGAACAAGTACGATCTCTCTGCCAGTCGCTACCGCCAGGTGGATGCGGACGCCGTCTATCACGAGAAACCGTCTGTGACGCTGGAACGGTTAGCACGGTTGGAAAAAATTGTGGTTAGTGAAATTGAAGAAATCAAGAAGTTGTTGAAATGAAACAAGTTCTTCTTAGTGATGTTTGTGAAATCAATCCAAGAATTGATTCGGGAATCAGTGATGATGCCGAATGTTCTTTTGTTCCGATGGAATATGTCGATGACGTTTCTGGAACAATTGCAAATACAAGTATTCGTCGAGTTGGTGATGTCAAAAAAGGATATACGTTTTTCAAAAACGATGACGTGATATTTGCCAAGATTACGCCATGTATGGAAAACGGAAAATGCGCCATTGGCAAAAACTTGAAAAACGGCATTGCTTTTGGTTCAACTGAATATCATGTTGTGCGTGCAAAGGAAGAAATTATTCCAGAATGGATTTATCACTTCTTGCGTCAGGAAAAAATTCGCCAACAAGCAACGCATTGGTTTCGTGGCACGGCTGGACAGCAACGTGTTCCAGCCACTTTTCTTGAAGAACTGAAAATTCCCCTTCCCCCGCTGACCGAGCAAAAGCGGATTGCGTCCCTGCTGGCGCGCGCCGATCGCCTGCGCTTCGTGCGGCGGACTGCGCATGATCTTAGCGCTAGCGTACTCCAGTCCGTGTTTTTGGAGATGTTTGGGGATCCACAATACAATGACAAGAAATGGGATTTAGTAACGCTTGGCGACAAAATCACTTTTATGACCAGCGGCTCGCGTGGCTGGGCTGAACATTATTCAGACAAAGGTGATTTGTTCTTGCGTATCCAAAATGTTGGGGCAAACCAATTGTTGCTTGATGATGTTGCTTTTGTTCAAGCACCAGATACAGCAGAAAGCAAACGCACAAAAGTACAACCTGGTGATTTGCTGATTTCTGCAACAGCAGACCTTGGGAGAACTGCTGTTATTCCAGAAAATTTCCCGACGGCTTATATAAATCAACATTTGTTTCTTTTGCGATTGAAAGACTTGAATCCAGTTTATGTTGCTGGATATTTTTCAACTCCAACAGGCAAAGCACAAATTTTGAGATTAGACAGGGAAGGCGTGAAGTCTGGTCTAAACTTCGATGATGCACGAAGCCTGACAGTATTCAACCCACCGCTGAGCCTGCAAGAAAAGTTTGCGGGCGTGGTGGCGCGGGTCGAGTCCCTGCGTGGGCGGATGTCCGAGGCGGGGAGGCAAGTCGAGGGGTTGTTTGAGTCATTGTTGAGTGAGGCGTTCCATGGGTAGGGGTGACTCTTCAATGCCATCAGTCGTTATGTCAAGCAAGCGAGTCTTGCCAGACAAGGCGCGAGTCAGTCCCTGGCGAGTCGCCCCTACGGTTGCGGACGTGGTGGCGCGGGTCGAGTCCCTGCGGGGGGTGGAGGGGTTGTTTGATTCTTTGTTGAGTGAGAGTTTTGGGTGACATTGATATGGATCTGTCAAGTACCCATTTTATATACCAATGATAAATAGACACGCTTCGCAGTCA
>CAZIYY010000006.1:0-34443 GCA_964543585.1 uncultured Anaerolinea sp.
TGATTTAAGAACTTGCCATGAGCGATCAGGTATATCTCCGCCAACCGTGTCGATAACTATATCTACATCGCGAACGACAGTTTCGAAAGGGTCGCGTTATAGTCAATTACCGCCTCGACCCCGAGCGATCGAACAAAATCTACATTGTTTGCTGAGGCCGTCCCAATCACACTAGCGCCTTTCCAGCGCGCCAGTTGCACGGCATAAGTTCCAACGCCACCGGCCGCGCCATGAACGAGGATACGCTGTCCCGGTTGGACTTCGGCTTTCTCGATCACCGCCTGCCAGGCAACCAGCGCGCCCATGGGAACAGAAGTTGCCTCGTCAAATGTCAGTGATTTTGGTTTAACATCCAGGTCGTGCACAGATGCCATGGCATATTCAGCATATCCACCTGTAACAATGCCATAGACATCCTGACCTTTTTGGAATTTGCTCACATCCGCGCCAACCGCCTCGATTGATCCTGCGGCTTCAAGGCCCGGAGTCCATGGAAAAGGCAACTGCATGAATCCTTTGTAGAGCCCTGCACGCATTTTCCAATCCGTGGGGTTGACGCCTGCAGCTTTGACTCGTATCAGCACCTCATCGGCTTTTGGTTCTGGAAGAGGAGCTTGCTCAAGCACGAGCACATCCGGACCACCATAATCGTGCGCTCGAATCGCTTGCATTGTTATATTGGACATTGTTAAATCCCCTAACTTTGTTTTTGATTCGTGTTCTGACTAGTAGCCCAACTCTTCTTTCACAATGACCATCGTAATACGATTCGGTCGGATCTCGCGATTGATGATCAATACTTTGTTCACACCAGTACTCATTTTGTAAAGCTCCTGCATATGCACTTCTTCAAGCGGGTAACAATACTCTTCGATGCGTCTCAACCCCTCGTTCACATCTTTGACGATCTTCTGCGCGCCGACCACCCAGATCACCTTCCCGGCGCTCGAGGCATAAGCACCAAGCTGACTGCCGGAATTCGAGGCGATCAGCACATGACCGTCCTCGGTTACGGCCTGGACACTACCAGCAGCATAATCAGGTGCGCCGCCCAGCTTGCGGATTTCCCTGCCTTGGGTCTCACGGTTCATGGCAAACATCTTTAGTCGTATCGCATCGAAACGCCCGGATTTATCAATCTCATCCTTGATGCCCAGCTTTTCAAGTGTTACAGAAGCGCCGAGAAAGACTTCCGCGCCATCAGGGAGCAATTCAAAGAACATGCGTTTTGCTTCATCTCCAGTTTCAGCAATCAACACATGAATGTTATTTGCCTCAAGCGCTTTGGCAGTGCGTTCGATCTGTTCATCACTTGCCAACTTCTTAAATTCTACGTTGGGAACCAACGTTGTATCATTTACCGCTAGCATAAAGCCTTCTCTCTGAAATGCACTAACTTTGACTTCATATTGTTACAAGAGTCCAACGCCCAATGACAACGAATACTGCGAGCGCGAGCAAAACGACATTTACAGGAACAACGTTATATTCCTTCTTCGGCAAATGCTCTGAAAAAATTGCGAGCGCCTGAATGATCGTCAAACCAATTGCAGCGAGAACCGTCAGCCAGGGCAGTATGCCCGTTACCAGCGGCAGAATCAGCCCCAGTGCGCCGAGCAGTTCCGAGATCCCCACGAAGCGGACGAAAGCATCCGAGCGGTCCTTTGCCCAGGGCAGTTGTTCCTTGGCTTTGGCAGTCTGAAATCCTTTTAGTATCCCAGCCATCAAATACATGGCGGCTAATAATCCTTGTACGATCCATAGTGCGATATTCATCTTGACTCTCCTTGTACTAAGTGATAATATACAGTTGTATTCTAAACAACAGATGTTGTCTAATTTACCTTCCTTACCCATTCAGGTCAACCGTCAAAAAAGCGAATCTGTTGGATAAGCAACACTGGAGCAAAAATGTCGTCTACTTTGCAGGAAGATAACAAAGACCCCCGCGTCAAACGGACCCGAAACCTGATTCAGCAAGCCTTTGTCGAAGTCCTCGCTGAAAAGGGATTCCAATCTCTCTCCATTCAGGATATTACTGAAAAGGCCGGCATCAACCGCGCGACGTTCTACAAGCATTTTCGAGATAAGTACTTTTTACTGGATTACAGCATTCAGCAGATGTTTCGGCAGGAAATCGAAAAGCGGATGCTGGATGCCTGCCATTACAGCGATGAGAATTTGAAAGCACTGATCATCATGGTTTGTGAATTTGTCTCAAATGCGAATTCACATTGCACACCGGCCCAGCCGCAGTTTGAGTCCCTCGTGGAGACACAAGTCAAAAATCAGTTGCAGGAGTTGTTGCAAGTCTGGCTGGAAAAGGAAGGCTCAAATATTGATCCCAAAACAGCCGCAACTGCCGCGAGTTGGGCGATCTATGGATTAGTCCTGCAGTGGTCTCATGATAAGAACAAAAAGAAACCATCCGCAGAGAAATTTGCGGATCAAGTTCTTCCACTTATCGCCATCAATTTACGACTGGCACAGCCCGCGTGAAAACAAAACATCCGAAGCCTTTGATGTTTCGGCTGTTTTTCCGCAAGTTCTGACAATGCAAGTAATTACTTTTCCAAGATCACCAGAAGGCGAGTGGCAAATAGGGTGGGAAAAAGATTCAGCCCCTTTTCCAATTTTTTTATGAGAGGCAGAAACGCCGTTGGGTAGAGTTGCGGCTTGGAGTATCCGCCCGAGGCGGCGTAGGCGATTGCGGAGAGCCGAATCGTTTCAATTTTTTTCCAATTCTTCAAATTCGAGCGGTAGCTTTTGTTGAAGAAAATGCGAGTCGCGTTTCCCTGCGCCGCGTAGTAGTCAACGTTTTCAGGTGTCCAGCTTTCAGGGGCGAACCACTCAATCTCTTTTGTAATCGCAATTGGCTCTGGATGAAGCGCGCCATAGACGAGAAATCCTAACGCGCTGATACACGGCTCAAGCATGATGACGCGCCCTCCCTTTTGTAGAACGCGATGAAGTTCATTTAAAGCGGTTCCTTGGTATTTCCGGTGATGAAAGACATCGGTCAATATCAGGTCGGAAACAGATTCGTCCGCGAAGGATAGTTTGTAGGCATTTTCGACCTGGTCGATCCACGGATTTGGAAAGAGGTCAGTGCGAATACAATCTGGTATGACATCATGGATGTTGCCGAGCCCCGAACCCAATTCGACGATTTTGCCATCTGCCCGCCTGCTCAACTGTTTCTCGATCAGGCGATAGAAATCCCCATAAAGTGTTCGGAGGATAGGTTTGCGATTCCAGTATTCCTGGTTTTGGCCAATCTGGTCTTGATGCAGGTTGACGCTCAATTTAGCCATCCTTGATTCAAGTGAATTTTATGCGCCGCGCCGCGAAAGCGACCATGCGCATCAAAAGCAGTCCGTGCTTCCAGCGTGAGATGTTGGTCGAGCCGTACGTGCGTTCTCGATAACGGATCGGCAGGTCAATGATTTTCAGGTTGAGTTTTGCCGCGCCGAAGATGAGATCGTAGTCACCAAATGGATCGAAGTCTCCGAAGTAGGAACGGTTTGCCGCGATCCGTTCGTAATCTTTTTTCCATAATACTTTTGTGCCGCATAACGTATCTTTGATGGGTTGTCCCAACAGCCACGAGAAAGCCAGGCTGAAAAACTTGTTGCCGAGGAAGTTGAGCGTGCGCATGGCTTCCTTTTCCATCGGGTATACCAAACGCACGCCGTTGATGAATTCACCCTTGCCCGAGATCAATGCCTCATAGAAACGCGGCAGGTCTTCAGGTGGAACGGTCAGGTCTGCATCAAGGATCATCAGTATTTCGCCCTTGGCTTGGGAGAAGCCCAGCCGTACCGCGTCAGCCTTGCCGATGCCCGTTTGTCGCAGGAGCAGGCTTGGGGTGGAGGGATTCGAAGCGATCTCCTTTTGGATTGCCGCGTAGGTGTCATCCTTTGAGTGGCCCTCCACAAAGATAAGTTCGGTCTCGCTTCCCATGTGCGGGGTCCGATCAAAGATGGCTTTGATATTCCCTGATTCGTTGCGAGCGGGAATGATGATGGAAACGCTCGGTTCGTTTACGCGTTCAGGGGCGGGACGCGCGATCACAAAGTTGGAAAGCGCCAGATGATTGAGCGGCCAGAAACGAACGAGGAAGCAATTCGCCAATCCGCCCAATGGCAGGGGCCAGAGAATTTCCTGTGTGATGCGTATCGGTTCAAAACCCGCAAGACGCAACAAAGCATTAATGTCCTGGCGGGTAAGCCAGTTCTGGTAAAGATTGGATGTGGCAAGATTAAGTTTTCGCGCAATATTAAGCGGGGTTTGCCATAGCCTGCTGTAGAAGTTCAGAATGATGCGCGTGCGCGCTGTGCAAAGAGGTTTAATTTGCTCGAAGACGCGCTGTACGTCCCAGAGATCATTGATCAGATCAGACAAAATGATGATATCGAATTTCTCTTTGATTTGGGAAAGATCATGCGCGTCAGCATGCATGAATTCAAATTCCGGATGCAGTTGCCTTGCGCGGCGGATCATTTCCTTCGAGAAATCCACGCCGACGCCCCGCGCGGGTTTTAGCGCGGCAAGCAGGAAACCGTCAGCGCAGCCGACTTCAAGGACTCTCAAGTTAGGCGTGATGAGAAAGCGATAGATTTCCGCGAGGCGGCGGTGATACCAGATGCCCAAGCATGCGCCTTGAACCCGATCGCGTTTTTGCGCGACAAGGTTCCAATGAGCGATACGGGCTTGCCGATATGCCTTGCCCGCCCGGTCGAATACTGGCGATGTTTTCATCGTTCACTAATTATATGCACGTTGGAGCCGGCGCGAAAGCCGTGACTGGAAGACGGCTTTGGCTGGCGCTGGCCGCAGCCATTTGATTCATTTTCCTAGCCTACCTTTTGGCGGGTTCTTCGATTTGAGAATTAGTCTTGCGTAAATGTAACAAGAGCAAAACAGCGCTGATAATGGTCAGGGCATAGGAAACCCATCGAACGGGCGGAAGGATTGGGGTGGGCCAGTATATTTCATAATGCCTGCCATTACTTCGCGGGTCGCTGTTGTCGGATGAGGAGAGGAACAGATTGCCCCTTTCAACGGAAAATCGACCCTCGCCGCGATTCCTAATGGCAAACGGGGTGGCATTTGGAAACTTCAAGGGGATGCCATCTTCGTAGACGATCGCGGGTGATCCTCCCAAATCTTTCCGATCCATCCAATCAATTCCAAGAGGAACTTTATATGAATAGCCGCCCCGATGGATTGCATCTTTCATTTTAAGAGGTTCTCTTTCCCATGCCAGGGAGTATATTGCATTGCTGTGCAGGTGAACCAATATCCCTGCGAAAATCAATGCAACGCCTCCAAAAAGAAGCAGCCGTTTGATGGGCGGCAATGACCAGAACCCGAAGGCGCTTAATGCCGCAAAAACGCCTGTCCACAGTATTCCAATTCCATACAGTATTCTGACCATCTTCACCAGGGCCGGATTTTTATGCAGCACAGAGGGATTCAGTTGTTCCATTTCCTTACTTTCAGCCTTATCATAAAAAAAGGCGTCTCTTAGCTGCGTGTCATTGGACGGCGCGGCGCATATCTGATGCAATCCGGGCTTTAACAAGTCTCCTTTCGTTATTAGATACCCGCCCTGCATGAAATTGAGGTCGGTCGAGTCCGTTCTTCGGTACGTCCCTATGCTTATGATATTGCCGGGTTTCAGGCTTGTGAGTTCCTGGGTAAGAAATGGGTAGAGCGTGGGTTCCAATTCGACGCTTTTCCTGAAATCGGTAATCCGAATACTGGGTAAATATGACTCTCTTATAGTCTGGTCATCCACTAATTTGACGCTTGATCCGTTGTCCATAAGGAATATCATTTCTTCCTCTCCGGGCGGACAAAAAAACGATGCTCCAGCCTCTTGAGGGCGCGAAGATATCTTTACAAGCAAAGGGCCCGCGAAGCAAATAACCATTAGCATGGCGCTAAAAGGTAGCAAAAGATTCGGGCTGCTCCATTCGCCTGCTGATACTCCGGCAGAGAGTCCAATTTTTTGGAGTGGCTGTTCCAGGACGGCAATGCCTGCTGAAGCAATGTAGGCGGCAAATGGAATGGTTGCCGCATAGATCCGCATGGCATTTGAGTCTATAGGCGGAACCAGGCTAACCGACAGCAAAATTCCCACGAATGCCGCCAGGATTAATCCATGTTGTCCCTGTTTATGCTTGAGCAAGGACGATGCCAGCCCCGCCCAGGTTAATATCCAGAGCAATTGATTCCCCATCTTCTTCCGGTCATTAACCAAACCGAGAAAACTAAATGGGCCGCGCTCCTTCGTGAAATAATCCTGATAGGAACGGAGTGTGCCGATAAGGAACAAGGAAGGATTCTCCTTGATTTTCTGAATCGCAAGTCCAAATACCTCTTCTTCCTTCACCTCCGGGTAATCTCGAATGACCTGCGACCATCCTTGATTGCCGGATGCCAATCCGTAGAGTGTGTAGGCGTAGTTGGAAAAGGGAACGGTATGTGCTGGGCCGATCATTTTCACCATGGATAAATTTGCCGTCATTCCAACGATAATAACTGCTATGCCAACGAGTATTGGCTTTTGCCAGCTTGATCCCTTCCTGTAATTAATTCCAAACCAGAGAGCGAGTATCGGCAATATGAAAAATGCGCCTGCGCGGGCATTGAGCGCGAGAGTCAAGAGGAACAAGCCGTACGCTGCCCATCTCAGGGATTCCTTTTGTTGCGCGCCGCGGATCAAGAATGCTGTTCCCAGGGAACCGAAACACAGTCCCAACTGTTCCGAGGCGGTTATCCCGGCATGGGCGCAATAATACCAATAACAGATCGCCAGGAATGTGGCCGCGGTAAATGGACCAAATATCTTTTGGATTTCGCGTGAGGCTAGGAAGACTGCTAATCCGTTTATTACCGCCAGAATTGCAAGGGAAACCTGTAGATTGCCGCCGGTAATCGAGAGGAGGACAGACAGAAGTCCGGCGAAGAGCGGGCGGCGTGTCGCCCACAACGTTAGAGAGCCTTCGGACATCAAATGATGCGCCCCGGAATAGTAAGCATGCGCGTCGGACCAGGGTAATAAGCCTCCAAGCAGGTAGCCATCATATCTGGCAGTCTGCCATTTATAGATGAGCGGGATGCTGAACAGGACGAGGGTCAGCGTCAGGCTGGCTGTATCCCACGCGATCCCTTTCCTGCTGAAGACCAATCCGAGAACAATGACAAGCAGGAACGCCACATCGAGACGAAAATTGAATAAAGTGCGAGTCAGAGGGAAAGGCGGGGGAATGATAAGAATGAGAGCATTGACCAATAGCGCAATGGAAAACGCCGACAGCGCGGCAGGTACGCCTGGCGAGGTTGGGTTCGAATACAAAGCAGTCAGTTGTTTGAGTTTCATTTTTTGAACTGCCCAGTCTCTGAATACAGTTGATTGCTTTCACGCGCTAACCGATTCTATGATGAATCGGGTGACTTGGGAAGTCGCAGCGGGGAAACGGGTATGGCTTTCTCAAAGTCGGAAATTCTTTAACGCGAATACCGCGAACGAAGCGAATAACGAGAATTTTTCTTGCCTTTTGCGTAATTCGCGTTAAGACCGCGCTGTCGCTGCGCACAGGCCCAGCGTTATAAACCCGTCAAGCTACTTTGAGAAGACCCAACCGTATAAACGACAGACATCAGCGTGGTTTGTAATAAATTACCAATTTGTGCGCGCTATTTCTAACGATCTTTATTTGAAATTGACCAGTGTTTTGAGGCGGCATAAAATCGCTTCCCAGGACTCGATATACCACGATATCGAATTTTTCCCTTTCGGCTTGCTCCAATATTCGGTACACTGCAATCGTTTCATCCTCAATATTTTCAGACATTATCCCGTCCCTTTTGGGATGCCAGCCGAGTTTGTTCCAGTAAAACTGGAAAGAGTATTGATAGTCCAGGCCGGTGAAGAGGATACGCTCATTCGGATGATTATTCTTCAGCCATACCAATGCGTCCTGGTAGGGATAATAATGTTCGGAAGTGTCGGTAAGATAGTTTCCCCAATGAGGTGCCTTCGTGCCGTCCAAATAGACTGGCGAGATCAACAGGTTGACAAGAATGGCAATAAAAGCCAGCGCGGCCCCAACGATTCGTTTCTCTTTCAATATCTCCCTGATAAAAATAGCTGAACCTGCCAGAATCGGCGGCAGGACAAACAGGTTGAAACGGCTATATCCCGCGTAACCCTTGTTATCTATCACGTAAAACAAGGGAATGGCCAAAATCAGGGAGAAGTAGAAGAAAAGGGTCGAGTATTCCTTTTCCTTTATCAGTAATAAACTTCCGCCCATGAAGAAGATTAGAAACAGCCCAAATTGATCCACAAAGGATTGACCAATCGCCTGATAAACAGACAGGTCGAACAGATTCGCTAAGTGAGGGGAAAAACTCCTCGTGGAGGTCAAAGCGCTTCTAAAAAACAGATATAGAAAGGCAGGAGCCAATGCTGAGAAAATTATTCTCAATTCCCCAGCCAAAAAACCTACGAATGGATTTTCTGATTTATTTCCCGGCGCGCTTTTGTACCAGCTTCGCAGTTGCACGATGGTTCTAAAAGCAAGCAGGCAAAGTACAAATGGAATGGTGGTCTCTTTTATGAATCCCATCAGAATGAGCGCGTACCAACTTGGACGTTGTACGATTTTCCTGCCATCCATCTGAATGAGGCTTTTTATGTCGAGGCAAACGATCATAATTAGGAAAACTGCCGGCGGGTCAATGTAGAGGATACTTGAATAATAGAACACGATTGGTATGGTCGCCGCGGCGAATCCCCATGCGAGGTTGATCAGGATCTCGGAGAAATCCAATCCTTTTTGAAAGATCAAAATAACGCCTGCCATGGAAAGAACAGGAATCACCCTGAATAAAATTTCATGATAGGGGGAATTCACAATGGACGCCAGTTTGGGTAGGACGGCAAACAGCCAATAATTAATAAAGGGATAACGCAGGAAGAACAGCGGCTGATCGATATCTTCAAAGGGATTCTTGTTCAAGAAAAAGAAAATCACACTGATAACAATGAAGATACATATGAAGATTGCCCATCCCGGCTTTTTGACGGCTGAATATAACAACATGATGAATAAAATAAGAACCCCCCAACTCCATCTTAGTTGAATCCCCGTGACAAGCGCCAGGGTGCGGTCAATATGAAGACCCTCGTCGCCGCGATATGGAATGACCGAGTTGAGCGCGCGGAAGTTCAGAGCAATGATTCCCACCAGGAGGAAAACAACCAGGCGCACGTTCGTGATATTGAATTGAAACTGGAGCGCGTTTGATGATAAGTATACCCAGACCATTCCTATGCCAATGATAAGGCTCAGAAACAAGATGATCGAGGCTGGCGATGTAGGAATAATCCAATATGGCGTGATAATGAAGCCAAGGATATAGATGGATGCAAGAAGGGAGGCGATGAACGTCTTAGGCAGGGAAATTGTGTAATTCATGATGATGGGTTGACGCAATTATACTTTTTATATCCAGCAATTCATGAAAGCCCCGTCAGTGGCGGCATTCCCGTTTGACAGTGGATTTTTCTCGGTTATAATTCAGCCACTGAATTTTGGAATTGCGAAGTTATGGAATCGACAAACGAAGAAACCCGTGAACTCACCCTCCTTGAAAATATCGAGCATGATCCCGACGTGAACCAATCCACGCTTGCCACGCAACTCGGCGTGGCGGTTGGAACGGTGAACTGGCACATCAAACGCCTGATCGCAAAAGGCTACGTCAAGGTCAAGCGCGCCGAGCGCAAGAAACTGCGTTACATCATCACGCCTGAAGGCATTGCCCTGCGCGCCCGTCTCGCAGTGGATTATGTCGAGCGTTCATTTTCCCTTTATCGCAAAACCCGCCAGCGCGTGCGCGAATATATTTCTGAAATTCAAGGCGCGGGCTATGAACGGGTTCGCATCATCGGTAAGGGCGATGTGGCGGATATTTGCCGCCTCACCTGCCTCGAACACGGCATTAACGTTGTCACCGATAAAAATGCGCCCGTCTTTCAGGTGGAAGGATTCAAAGTGCTGTTGCGGATGGAGGACCCTTCATGAATGACCGCCACGTGTTGATCACGGGAGGCGCAGGATACATCGGTTCGCTCCTGACCTCGGAACTGCTTCGAAAAAACTACCGCGTTACCGTGGCTGATAGTTTGTTATTCGGCGGCGAGTCGCTGCTCGCGTTTTTGCATCATCCCAATTTCCATTTCGTCAAAGCCGATGTCACCGAAAGACGCGCCATCAAAGACTCGCTCAAAGACGACTGGCAGAAGCCTGACGCAATCATCCATCTAGCGGCAATCGTTGGATTCCCCGCCTGCCAGGCTGTGGGCAAACAAGTCGCTTGGAAGTACAACGTCGAAGCGACGAAAACGGTCTTTGGGCAGGCGGCAGATTTGGGCGTGGAAAGATTCGTGTTCGCGTCCACTTATAGCAACTATGGATTATCTCCCACCGGCGAGCCGGTGACCGAAGAGTCCTCATTGAATCCGCAATCGTTATATGCCGAAACAAAAATCGCCGCGGAGGAATTTTTATTGAGTCAAATGGACGTGGCTTGCGCGCCGTTATTATTCCGCTTTGCGACGCTTTATGGAATCTCACCCCGCACGCGCTTCGATTTGATCGTGAATCAATTCGTGCTGGAAGCGTTCACAAAGCGCGCCTTGATCATTTATCAACGCGGTTACTCGCGCTCGTTCGTGCATATCCGCGACGTGGCGCGCGGCGTGATCATGGGACTCGAAGCCCCGCGACCAAAAATCCACGGGCAGGTCTTCAATCTCGGAACAGATAACGGCAATTATTCAAAAGATGATATTGTGCGGCTCGTGCTCAAGCGTATTCCTGAGACTGTGGTCGAATACAAAGACCTGACTTTCGGCGGTGATATGCGCGATATCACGGTGTCGTTCGCGAAGATAAAAAACGTGTTGGGCTTTGAGACAACGCTGGATGTGAACGACGGTGTCCGCGATGTGTTGTTTGCTTTGAAGACTGGCATCATCCGCAACCCGGCGGATGCGCGCTATCGCAACGCGCAGTTTATTGTGCAATAAGAATTGAAGACCTGCCGAAGGTGTCTCCGCGTGGAGCACGCTGAAGATGGACATTGTCTGCGCAGTTATCGAGGATGGAAACGGCGCGCATAAGACATGTCAGGTCTATGATAAGGAGTAAATTGTGTCCGAAAATTTTTGGAAAAACAAACGCGTGATCGTCACGGGCGGATCGGGCTTCCTGGGTTCGTTCGTCATTGAAAAATTAAAACAACGCGGCGCGGCTGATGTTTTTGTGCCGCGTAGTTCACAATATGACTTGCGCCAGCAGAATGGCATCGCGGACATGTTTAACGATCATCGCGCGAATATGATCATCCATTTGGCGGCCCTCGCAGGCGGTATTGGCGCGAACCGAGCCCGGCCGGCTGAGTTCTTCTATGATAACTTGATGATGGGCGTTCCTTTACTGCACAAGGCATGGGAACAGAATGTTGAAAAATTTGTGGCAGTGGGCTCCATTTGTTCATACCCAAAATTCACCTCTCTTCCGTTCAGGGAGGAAAATTTGTGGGACGGTTATCCCGAAGAGACCAACGCTCCTTATGGGCTGGCGAAGAAGATGCTGCTGGTGCAATCCCAATCCTATCGCCAGCAATATGGATACAACTCGATCTATCTTATGCCAGTGAATCTTTTTGGTCCAGGCGATAATTTTGATTTGGAAACATCCCACGTCATCCCGGCCTTGATCCGCAAAGCCATTGAAGCGCGTGAACGCGGCGACAGGGAAATGCCGGTTTGGGGCGATGGCTCTCCGACGCGTGAATTTTTATATGTGGAGGATGCCGCGGATGGTATTGTAGCCGCCGCAGAAAAATATGACGGCGATCAGCCTGTCAACCTTGGTTCGGGCTTTGAAATCTCCATCAAAGACCTGGTTGAAATGATCCTGAGGATGACAGGCTTCGAAGGCAAACTCATATGGCAAACCGATAAACCCAACGGCCAGCCGCGCCGCGGACTCGACGTTTCGCGCGCGAAGGAATATTTCGGCTGGAGCGCGCAAGTCCCATTTGAAGAGGGGATGCGGCGAACGATTGAATGGTTCAAGGCAAATAGAAAGTAGAGATTTTGCTTTAGCCGCCATCCCCGGCGGCGAGGACGCCGCCCGGAGCATAATAATCAATGACTGAACTTACAAAGCACGAACCCACAACCATCTATATCAAACCATCCAAAGGCCTCGCCGCCCTAAACCTACGTGACTTGTGGATTTATCGCGAACTGGTCTTCTTCATGGTCTGGCGTGATATCAAAGTCCGTTACAAGCAGACAGCGCTTGGAGCGTCGTGGGCAATCATCCAGCCTGTGTTGACCATGCTGGTCTTTACCTTCCTGTTCGGTAAAATTGCCAAAGTGCCGACGGATGGCGATATCCCCTATCCGATCTTTTCTTATACTGCGCTTCTTCCCTGGGGATTGTTTGTCACCGCTTTAAATCAGGCTTCGCGCTCGTTGACGTCAAATCACAATATGGTGACGAAGATTTACTTTCCGCGTTTGATACTCCCACTTGCCTCTGTGCTTGGGGGTCTTGTGGATTTCGCGATTGCTTTCGTGATCCTGATTGGAATGATGTTCTATTACAAAATCACGCCATCTGTCAGCTCGCTATGGGCATTACCTTTGTTTTTGTTATTGGCAATTATCACTGCTTTGGGAGTGGCCTTGTGGCTTTCGGCGATCAACGTGCAGTATCGTGATGTCAATTATGCCTTGCCCTTCATGACACAATTCTGGCTATTCATTACACCCGTGGCGTATTCGTCGAAGGTGATATCTGAAAAGTGGCAATTGATTTATTCGATGAATCCGATGGCAGGCGTGGTGAACGGATTCCGCTGGACATTGCTGGGCACAAACACGGGACCTGGGTCCGAAATGTTTATGTCAGTTGTTATTTCCCTGCTCGTTCTAATTGGCGGATTATTTTATTTTCGCAATATGGAAAAGACTTTCGCGGATACGATCTAAGATGACAACGGCCATCAGTGTAAAAAACTTAAGCAAACAATACAGGATCGGCGCGGAGCAGCAGAAATTCCGCTACAACATGTTCCGCGACGTGCTGGTGGACACGCTCATGACTCCCGTGCGCATCTATCGCGCTCTGCGCGGACAGGGGATGCGCGGCATTAACGCCACATCTACGATTTGGGCCCTTAACGATGTTTCCTTTGATCTTGAAGAGGGCAAAGTGCTCGGCATTGTGGGACGTAACGGCGCGGGCAAAAGCACATTGCTCAAGATTCTCTCACGCGTGACTGAACCGACGAAAGGTACAGTGAGTGTGCGCGGACGAGTCGGCTCATTGCTTGAAGTGGGAACGGGCTTTCATCCCGAACTCACGGGCCGCGAAAATATTTACATGAACGGCGCGATCCTTGGAATGAAGCGCACAGAGATTGATAGCAAGTTCGATGAGATGGTCGAGTTCTCCGAAGTCGGTCAGTTCATTGATACGCCTGTGAAACGATATTCATCGGGCATGTATCTGCGACTCGCCTTCGCGGTCACCGCGCATCTTGAGCCTGAGATATTGGTTGTTGATGAGGTTCTCGCAGTCGGCGATGCGGAATTCCAACGCAAGTGTCTTGGCAAGATGAGTGATGTGGCGCAACAGGGACGTACGGTTTTGTTTGTGAGTCACAACATGTCGGCGATCTTACGTCTCACACAGGAAGCCATCGTCCTAAAAAAAGGACAACTCATCAAGCGCGCGCCGACAGCCGAAGCGGTGGATTTTTATCTCTCGTCAGGTCAGGCGGAATCGGGTGAGCGTGTTTGGGATGTAGAGGATGTCCGAGCGGAGAGCGCGCCATTTAAACCCGTGGCAATTCGCGTTAAAGATAGAAGCGGGAAAGTCGTTGACACCGTCCGCTCCACTGAGCCCGTCACCGTCGAATGGGAATATCAACTCGATGCGCCCGTCACGGGTCTGCGCGTGGGCATGTATCTCAACACGATGCGCGGCGAATATGTGTTCACCGCGTTCGATACCGACGATGCAAAGCAATTCGAGCAATTCGGCGCGCGCCAGGCAGGACGATATGTCAGCCAGTGCAAAATCCCCGCCGATTTTTTCAACGAAGGTCGTTATTATCTCGGCGTCAACGCCAGTTCGTTTGGTGTGAAGCGTTACTTCATGGACGAGAACGCGCTCTCGTTCAACGTGGATATTTCCGGCGCGCCTGGCACCCAATGGCCCGAGATTCGTCAGGGTCCCATCCGCCCGCGCCTGGATTGGACGATTCAAAAGATTGATTGAGGAAAATAAACCGCTAAGAGCGCAAAGAACGCGAAGATTTAGAAAAGTTTTCTTAGCGACCTTCGCGTTCTTCGCGGTTCAAAAAATTATGCTCAACAAAACAAATCTCCGCAATTTTCTGGGTGAACTGCCCCTCGCCGCCGAACTCGATTATTTACTTCGGCAAAAGAATCGCGCCCGCAAAGACCATTACAATCTTTCCCGTTTGCAAAAGTCATTGCCACTTGATGTTGAACAAGTAAAACCATTCGCGCAAAAAGCAAACGCGGGCAAAAAAATTCTCTTCTTTGCCACGCTCCATTATTGGATCGAGCAAGCCGCGTACATTTCGCTTGCGCTGGCGGGGCTGGGTCATAAAGTCACGCTGCTGACCCTGCCATATTCCGAATGGCACAAAGAGATGGATAAACTGACTCAGAAGCAACGCGGACTTCACACACGGGACGCGCTTTCTTCGCTTTCTCCTCTCATTCAACACGCCTCTTTCCTCGACCCTTCGACTGATCGCTCAGGGCGGCGCCTCGAACCTGCTTCCGTTTTACCCGCCTCCCTCAAATCTGACATCGAAGAGGTCTCCCTGTGGGACGCGCAATACACGTTGATGCGCGAAGAAGTAGATATGAACAACGCGGCCGACCAGGCGTTGTATGATCTTCGCGTAAAGCGCAACACATTCGCCGTCTTGGCCGCGCTCGAATGGATGCAGACGAACAAACCCGATGTTGTTCTGATTCCAAATGGCTTGATCCTTGAAATGGGTATTGTCTTCCGCGTGGCACGTTACCTAAATATTCCCGCTGTCACGTTTGAATTCAACGACCAGCGCGAACAGATCTGGCTCGCCCAGAATGCCTCCATTATCCGGCAGGATACGGATTATCTTGTTGAAGCGCGCTGTAGTTTGCCAATGACCGATACAATGTACGAACGTCTCGCTGATCTTGAAAATGCGCGGCGCGGCGGAAGAGTTTGGGGAAAATCAAAACGAGTGTGGCAATACGTCTCATCGCAAGGAGCGATTGAAACGCGTAAGGCGCTTGGGCTTGATGATCGTCCAGTCGTTTTGTTAGCCGCGAATGTTTTGGGTGATAGCCTGACTCTGGGGAGAAATATCTTCGCTGAGTCGATGAGCGAATGGATCACGCGCACGGTCCGGTTTTTTGCAAAACAGTCTCAAGTCCAGTTTGTGATCCGCATTCATCCGGGAGAGACGATTGTTCCCAGGGCGAAATCCATGGCGGCGGTTGTCCGCGAAGCACTGCCTGAAATCCCGGAGAATATCCATATTATCGCCGCAACGGATAAGATCAACACGTATGATCTGATCGAGATCGCCGATCTGGGTCTGGCTTATACCACGACGGTTGGCTTGGAAATCGCGATGAACGGCCTTCCCGTCATCTCGTGCGGGCAGACGCATTACCGCGGCCGCGGCTTTACAATTGACCCGAACTCATGGGATGAATATTTCGCCGCGCTCGAAAATGTTTTATCTGATTTGCCCGCGCATCGCTTGAAAGAGGAGCAGACTGCCAAAGCGTGGAATTACGCGTATCGTTTCTTCTTTGAATACCCGCGACCTTTCCCCTGGCGTCTTATGAATTTTTGGGATGATCTTAAAGTATGGCCTGTAGAAAAAGTATTAAGTGAAGAAGGCATGGCGCAGTTTGGTGATACATTCAAATTCCTGGTCGGCGAACCGTTTACGTGGAAAAACTAACGCATGTCATTCTGAGCGAAGCGAAGAATCTCCAGCACCGTGAGGGGACTCTTCGTCGCTTGCAGCGGCTCAGAGTGACACAAAGATAATTATGACAAACGACACAAAACAAAAAGTCCGTGAATTTTATGATGAGATTGGCTGGCAACAGGAGGATGGCGGACATTATCAAAACGCCCGTTATGAAGACCTCCGCCCCGTTTCGCGCGAATATATCCACAAGACGCGCCTGCGCGTGATGAATGGACTGAACCCAACTGGCAAGTTCCTGCTCGATGCAGGCTCGGGTCCCGTGCAATATGAAGAATACAAAACGTATTCACATGGATATCAAAAGCGCGTTTGTCTGGATATTTCCATTCAGGCATTACGCGAAGCGCGCAATCGCATCGGCGAGCATGGATTGTTTGTCGTGGGTGACCTTGCAGACCTGCCTTTCAAATCTGAAGCCTTTGACGGCGCGGTGTCCATGCATGCGATTCATCATCTGGCTCTCGCGGAACACCCGCGCGCATATGGTGAAATCCATCGCGTGCTAGTAACAGGACGATGCGCGGCAATTGTCAACGGCTGGCATGAGCCATTCCTGAGCCGCCTTGCGGAACCATTGATCGGTCTCATGCGAAAACTTTCGGGTCGTTCCAGGAAAAAGAAAAAGGAATGGCTGAACGAAGAAGACCCCGCAGGGACATTCGTGCAAAAGATGACTCCCGAATGGCTCAAGCGCGAGATCGGCTCGAAGATGAATATCGAGATCAAACCCTGGCGCAGTTTGAGCACGCGCATTCTGCGCTGGTTCGTCCGCCCGTTTGGCGGACGCGCCTTTCTGCGATTCGTTTTTTGGCTGGAAGATGCCTTCCCGAAATTCTTTGCAGAGAATGGGCAGTATCCGTTGATTGTGATAAGAAAATAATTTATTCACTCTGCTGGTTGAGTAGCCCTGAGCACTCGTTGCGAAGGGCGTATCGAAACCAGTGATTACAAGTAAAAACGAAATTACGAGACTTGGTCTCGATATGCCTTCGGGTTTCGATATGCTTCGCTACTCAACCCTCAAGCTACTCGACCACCACTGGAAATGGAGAGGTAATCATGGATTGGAAAAATCAAGTCGTACTGATTACAGGCGGCACGGGTTCGTTTGGTAAAAAATTCACCACTGCCCTTCTCGAAGAAAAACAACCCAAGAAGATCATCATCTTCAGCCGCGACGAGTTGAAACAGCACGAAATGCAGGCGCATGGATTTAACCATCCGTCACTGCGCTATTTCATCGGCGATGTTCGCGATAGAGAGCGGCTTCTGCGCGCCATGCACGGCGTGGATATTGTCGTGCACGCGGCGGCGTTGAAGCAAGTGCCTGCGTGCGAGTACAACCCAATGGAAGCCATCAAGACCAACATCATGGGCACTGCCAATGTAGTGGAAGCCGCGCTCGACGCGGGCGTGCAGAAAGTGATGACCATCAGCACGGATAAAGCCGTCAGCCCCGCGAATTTATACGGCGCGACCAAACTCGCCGCCGAGAAGTTAACTGTTCAAAGCAACGCGTACGCGGCAGGTTCAGCGACCAGATATTCGTGCGTCCGATACGGGAACGTCGTCGGCTCGCGCGGCTCTGTCGTTCCGCTTTTCCTCAAACAACGCGAGAGCGGCACTGTCACCATCACAGACGACCGCATGACGCGCTTCTGGCTGTCGCTGGAACAGGGCGTTCACTTTGTCATCAATTGTATCGAGCAAATGGAGGGCGGCGAAGTCTTCGTGCCGAAAATCCCCAGCACCAAAGTCATTGACCTTGCCAAAGCCATTGTCCCCGAAGCGAAGATCAACATCATCGGCATTCGGCCTGGCGAAAAACTGCACGAAGATTTGATTTCAGGTGACGAGGCACGTCACACCATTGAACTCGAAAAGATGTACGTCATCCAACCCGCCGAAGCAACCTGGTTCGGTTATTCATGGAAGGACAAAGGCAAGGCGCTCCCCGATGATTATCACTATTCGAGCGATAACAATAGTGAATGGCTCGACTTGAAAGGCATCAGGGAATTCGTCGCGCCATTTGAAGAGTTGTTCGAGCAGGGGAAACTCGAAGGATAATGTCATGCTGAGCGGAGCGAAGCATCTCTACGACGATATCAGAGACCCTTCGCTAACGCTCAGGGTGACATGCCAAGAGGAACATGAAACTTTTAATCACCGGCGCAAGCGGACTACTCGGAATCAACCTCGCACTGGATGCCATGCGCGAGCATGAAGTCATTGGCGTGGATCGCGGCAAGTTAAAGTCTGCTCCATTTCATGTCGTCAACGCAGATTTTCTACACACGAAAGAGATTCATTCCATTCTCGATTCAACCCAACCGGATTGGCTCATCAACTGCGCCGCGCTGGCAAACCTGGAAGAGTGTGAAGAGCAGCCCGACCGCGCCCGCATACTCAATACTGAAATGCCCGCCGAATTGGCAAATGCCTGCGCGCAGAGAAATATAAAATTCATCCACATCTCCACCGACGCGGTCTTCGACGGCACAAAAGAAGGCGCGTATTTTGAAGAGGACAGGCCCAATCCTCAAGGCGTTTATTCCCAAACCAAACTCGAGGGTGAGCGCGCAGCGCTTGAATCAAACCCGAATGCCATCGTTGCGCGTGTCAATTTCTTCGGGTGGAGTCTCACCAACAAGCGCAGTCTCGGCGAGTTCTTTGTCAACAACTTGAGCGAAGGCAAAAACGTCAACGGCTTTACCGATGTCATCTTCTGCCCGATGTTCGTGAATCATCTCGGTCAAACCTTGCTCAACATGTTGGAGAAAAACCTGAGCGGTCTGTATCACGTCGTCGGCGCACAGGCCATGAACAAGTATCAGTTCGGGGTCGAGATCGCGCGAAAGTTTGGGCTGAGAGAAAGCCTCATTTCGCCGCAATCCGTTGAAGGGTCCGCTTTGACCGCGCCGCGTTCCCACAATTTATGGCTGTCCATCCACAAGTTATCCACAGATTTGGGGCGAGAAATCCCCCCGTTCTCCACTGGTTTGGACGGGTTTTATACACAGTACCATCAGGGTTATCCACAGAAAATCAGGGGTTATCAACAGTAGCGCAATTTGTCAACTTGCGCCACAGGAGACGCCATGAAAAACCTTCTCAAACTCGAAGAATTCTTTTTGTTCGGACTTGCCCTCTTCCTTTTTTCTGGATTGGACTACGGATGGGGCTGGTACGCGCTCCTGTTTCTGGCTCCCGACCTGAGTATGGTTGGCTATCTGGCGAATCCCCGCGTCGGTTCCTGGACCTATAACCTGATCCACCACAAGGGGCTTGCGGTGGCGCTTTATATTTTGGGCTACCTACTCTCCATCCCCTGGCTGATGTTCGCAGGGACACTCCTGCCCGGACACTCCAGCCTCGACCGCGTCTTCGGCTACGGCTTGAAGTATCCCGACGCGTTCCAGAATACGCATTTGGGTAGGATTGGGAGGTAGGTAGATAAAGTTGAATGTAATGAGGAGTTAAGGCAATGAAAGTTAAATTCAATTTCATGGTTATTCTTTTAACTATCGTGGTTGTTGGGTGTCAAAATGTCGTTTTTGAAACACCCACAATAATTTCACCTACGCTACCCCAGTTTCCGACATTAACATTGACCCCAAGTTCAACCCCAACGCCGCTCCCATTGCTTACTCCATCGGCTACTCCTTATCCGACTTTTCCACCTTACCCAACAAAACAGATTATTTTTAGCTATAGTGTTTCTGGAAATCATAGTTCTTTTGATAGTGTTTTAGGGGGCGCCGTCCGATCGAGAATTGTTCTATATTCAGATGGGCAGTTAATAATTTCAGGAAAACCATATCTGCAAAAGCAATTATCAAGCGAAGAAATAAATCGGTTATTCTCTCAGTTGGAAGTTATGGGGTTTTACTCACTTGAAACAAATCAACAGCATGATCCAACAGACTTGCTTTACGATTTTAATGGTCAGTATGAAAAAACATATGACGGTTTGTATGTTTGTATAGCAGATGATGTAAAAGATAGAAAAATTTGTGCTCGTGATCATCTGAGGGAATTTCTAATTCCACCGATGAAAAATCTTCTTCAATTTTTTGATAGTTACGAGCCGAAAGGTATGTCTCTTTATCAACCTGATCGCTTATTGTTAGGTATTTCGGTCGGTCGAGATGAGCTTATTAACAACCCAGAAGTAATATCTTGGCCTGTCAGTTTTCCTGCTGTAGAAACTGATAGATAGAAGATATTATATGTTGAAGGTGAAATAGCGAGTCAAATTTTCTCATTTTATGAATCTCATGAAGGTGCTAGAAATGTGAATTCTAATGGTGTTGAATATACTGTTTATGTTAGACCAATATTGCCTCATGAAACACCATCTTGGTATAGATAATGCCTCTTGAACTCCTCAAATCCAAAACAGGACGCACCCTCATCAAGTCGCAGGAAAGTGTTTGGACTCACAATCTGTCACCCTGAGCGACAGCGAAGGGTCTCTACTCCGAAAGTACGAGACTCTTCGGTCGCAACAACCGCTCCCTCAGAGCGACATAACGCAAATAATCAGAGGACACAATGGAAATCAAATTTGGAAATCGAACGATTGGTTTGAACCATCCTACTTATTTCATCTCGGATATTGCCGCTAATCACGATGGCGATTTGGAGCGTGCAAAACTGCTTATCCGTCTGGCAAAGGAAGCGGGCGCGGATGCCGCCAAATTCCAGAACTTCGACGCGCCGAAGATCGTCTCGGATTATGGCTTCAAAGCCATGAGTGGCGGACAGGTCAGCCATCAGGCGACGTGGAAGAAATCCGTGTTTGAAGTGTATAAGGGCGCGTCCATTCCCTTTGACTGGTCCATGACTTTGGTGGAGGAATGTCAGGAAGTGGGCATTGATTACTTCTCATCACCGTATGATTTCAACGCGATTGATTTCCTTGACCAGTATGTGCCTGCCTATAAAGCTGGCTCTGGCGAAATCGACTGGATTGAAGCGTTGGAGCGCATGGCAAGCAAGGGCAAGCCGTTCTTTGTTGCCACAGGCGCATCCACGATTGGGGAGGTGCAAAAAGCTGTACACGCAATTTTGAAAATTAATAAACAACTCGTTTTGATGCAATGCAATACCAATTACACAGCCAGCCCTGATAATTATGACCATTTACATTTGAATGTTTTGAAGACCTACGCGTCCATGTTCCCCGATGTGATTCTCGGACTCTCCGATCATACGCACGCGGTCGCTCCCGTTCTCGGCGCGGTGACGTTGGGTGCGCGCGTCATCGAGCGTCACTTCACGGATAGCAACAACCGCGAAGGTCCTGATCACAAGTTTGCGATGGACCCCGCTAAATGGGCGAGGATGGTCGAAGAGACGCGTCTGCTCGAACGTTCGCTTGGCTCTGCTGATAAATTCATTGCTGATAATGAGATTGATACTGCCGTT
The DNA here is from genome assembly GCA_964543585.1 of uncultured Anaerolinea sp. Classification (GTDB taxonomy): domain Bacteria; phylum Chloroflexota; class Anaerolineae; order Anaerolineales; family Villigracilaceae; genus Defluviilinea. Next base: position 21,568 of record CAZIYY010000006.1, read on the forward strand.
GTGCAACGTCGCTGTCTACGTGCGGCGCGTGATGTCAAGGCTGGTGAAGTCTTTGTCCGCGACATGATTGATGTGTTGCGTCCCGCCACGGTTGGAGCAATTAAACCTGACCAGATCGATAATGTGATTGGAACAAAAGCGTTGACCGCTATGCCCGTGGGCAAGGAATTGCGTTGGACGGATTTGGGAGCAGTATAAAGTTTGCAAGTTGACAGGTTGAAAAGTTGGAACGTTTAGACCTGCAAATTTTCAAACGTTCCAACCAATTCTTTTATGAAGATTATTTACTTTTCAAAGAACTACACCCCTCACGATTATCGTTTCTTATCTTCGTTATCGAAGACGGAGCATGATATATTCTTTTTGCAATTGGAGGCAACGCTTCGCCAAACGGAGGATAGACCTGTCCCTAAGAATATTCAGCAAATTCCATGGGCGGGTGGACAGCGCGAATTCCGCTGGAGCGAGCTTCCGCGTTTGACCTTTGACCTTCGACGAATCATCAAAGAGATCGAGCCTGATCTGATCCACGCAGGACCGATCCAAACCTGCGCGTTCATCGCGGCGTTGACGGGCTTTCGTCCCATTTTGGCGATGTCTTGGGGATATGATTTGGTGATGGATGCAGATAAGAGTGCATGGATGAGGTGGGTTACGAGTTACACGTTACATCGGAGCGCGTATTTCACGAGTGATGCAAATGTTTCAAGAGAAAAGGCTGTGGCGTTTCGGATGAATCCAGAGAAGACAGTTATATTTCCATGGGGGACAGATATTGAACACTTTGTACCGAAGGGTGCGGAAGGTGGAAAGAAGAAGGCGAAGCCTGCCACTCATAAATCCAAAATCCAAAATCGTAAATCAATCACTTTGTTTTGCAGTCGCACATGGGAATCAATCTACGGCGTGGATGTTCTGGCAAGGGCGTTTGTCAAAGTGGTAAGTTTGAATCCTGATGTGAATCTCATCTTGTTAGGCGGAGGTTCGCAAGGCGCGCGTATCCGTCAGATATTAATGAATGGCGGAGCGCTGGATCGAGTCCATTTTGGCGGACAGATTGGTCAGAAGGATTTGCCCCGCTGGTATCACATGGCAGATATTTATATCTCGCCATCGCACGTGGACGGCTCTTCCGTTTCGTTGATGGAGGCTCTCGCGTGCGGATTGCCATGTTTAGTATCAGATATCCCAGGCAATAAGGAATGGATCGAAGATGGAGTCAACGGCTGGTTGTTCCGCGACGGAGATGCGGATGATCTTGCGGAGAAGATCTTACACGCCATCAAGAATCGCAGATCGTTTAAGAAGATCGGTGAGGCTGCGCGCAAGACCGCGGAACAAAAAGCGGACTGGAAGAAGAATTTTGGTAAACTTCTCGAGGCGTATGAGCGAACTGTGGAGTAAGGCGCTTCGACTGCATGCCGACGAGCACGCTGAAAAATTCAGCGCAAAAGGATTGTGACTCCCTTGCCGATTCCATCAGAGGCGCGGACCTCTTAGCCACAGAGACACGGAGTCACAGAGATTTTATTTTTGCTCAGTGTCTCTGTGACGCTGTGGCAGACTTATTATGAAACCAAAAGTTATTGCCATCATTCAAGGACGCATGTCCTCATCCCGCCTGCCAGGGAAAATTCTCGCGGATATCGCGGGACAGCCCATGTTGCAACGCGTCTTCATTCGGACCTCGCGGTCTGTCACCGTTACCGAAACCATTTTGGCCACGACAACGGACGCCTCCGACGACCCGGTTGCCGAATACTGTGATTTCAGCGGAATCCCCTTTACGCGCGGCAGTCAATTCGACGTGCTTGACCGTTACTATCAAACTGCGAAGCAAGCGAAAGCGGGCGTTGTCGTCCGCATCACTGCCGATTGTCCCGTCATTGACCCCGCGTTGGTTGATGATGTGGTGAATACTCTGATCGGTAATTCGGGAATTGGCAATTGGGAATTTGATTTCGCGGCGAATCGACTTCCGCCTCCGTGGAATAGAACTTACCCGATTGGCTTGGATACCGAAGTTTGTACCTTTGCAGCATTAGAGCGCGCCTGGAGAGAAGCAAAAGAGCCTCAACACCGCGAACACGTCATGCCTTATTTCTATGAAAGTGTAGAGCTTTCAGCGGTCAGCCGTCAGCTATCAGAAGGAGTATCGCCGCGCGGTTTTAGAATTGCGTTGCTGAACCATACCACCGACTTCGGCGATTACCGCTGGACAGTGGATACTCCCGAAGATTTGGAATTCATGCGACAAGTTTATTCCCGCTTCGATGGGCGCGATGACTTTACATGGAAAGAAGTTTTGGATTTGGTTCATAATGAACCGCAGTTGATGGGAATCAATGCCAATGTCAAACATAAAACTCTCAAGGACATAGACACCCGTTCAACTGGCGGCTAATTACCAATTACTACTTACTGAATCCTGATGCCGCTTATTACTCTCTTCTCCGCTCCCAAACCCTTCACAGATCCGCACATCGCGATGATTCAACGCAACGCGATTAAATCATGGACTCTGCTCCCCGATGTCGAAGTCATCTTGCTCGGTGAAGAGGAGGGACTCGCGCAAGCCACAAAAGAACTCGGCGTCAAACACTTGCCCAACGTAACAAGCAACACGAACGGCACGCCTCTCATCTCGTCCATGTTTCAACTGGCGCGTGAAAATAGTAATAGTCCACTCCTCTGCATCATCAACGCGGACATGCTCCTCATGTCCGATTTCGTCGAAGCCGCGAAACAGGTGATGAAGTTGAAGGATAAATTTGTTTTGTTGAGTCAACGCTGGGACCTGGATGTAACCCAGCTTATCGAATTCACCGAAGGCTGGCAAGACCGCCTATCGTCCATAGTCCATAGTCAAGGACAACTCCATCGTCCCGCGGGAAGCGATTTTTTTCTTTTCCCAAAATCCTGCTATCAAGACATCCCCGATTTTGCAATTGGCCGCGCAGGCTGGGATAACTGGATGATATACAAAGCCCGCAAGGAAAAATGGTTCGTGATTGACTGTACGCCCTCGGTCATGATTATCCATCAGAACCATGATTACAGTCACCTGCCTGGTGGAAAGCCACATTACGAACACCCAGACACAAACGAAAATATTCGTCTGGCAGGCGGGGAAGCAAACGTTCGTTACACGATTCTTGATTCAACCCATTGCCTCGCCGAAGGTGGTAAACTTGCGCGCCCACAAATATCCTATCTGCGCTTCATGCGCGGCGTGGAATTATTCCTGCGTGCGATCTTTTTCTTCCTGCCGGATAACATGATCGAGAATGTAGCGCGTCCGAAACGATGGAAGAAAAGAATTCAAAAATTGTTCAAATAACAAATATCCCGCGCTGGTTGAGTAGGCGGCAGTACTTCTCCGACGTCGTATCGAAACCAGCAGTTTCATGCAATACTTAGTTTTCAAGTTACTCGCTGGTCTCGATACGCCCCGAATTGCACGGGGCTACTCGACCAGCGGATTATCATGGTGATAAATGCGTAAAGGTCAAAACCCTGCAAAATTTGTAAAAGACGTAGCCCGCCCCGAGCGGATCACTGTCGCGTTGCTCAACTACATCCCTTTTCTGAGCGGATTCTACGCCGAGACCATCGACGTATTGAAAGTCTGCCTCGAGACCATGCGCAAGGATGCAGGCTTGCCCTTCGACCTGATGGTTTTCGACAATGGCTCGTGCGAGGAGGTGCGCGACTTTCTTATGAACGAGAAAGAAGAAGGACGAATCCAATACTTGATCCTCTCCGAAAAAAATGTGGGCAAGGGCGGCGCGTGGAATGTCGTGCTGGCGGGCGCGCCTGGTGAGATCATCGCGTACACCGATAGCGACGTTTTATTCTCACCGAATTGGCTTTCACGCTCCGTTGAGATTCTCGAAACCTTCCCGAATGTCGGAATGGCGACCGCGCGTCCCTTCCGTACACCGCCTGAGTTTTACGAAAGCACGTTGACCTGGGCGCGCAATAACGCAAAACTCGAAGAGGGTCAATTCATCCCATGGGAAAGATTTCTTGAGTTCAATCTTTCGCTTGGGCAGACCGAAGAGGAGAATCGCAAAGTTTATTCGGAGACTAGAGATTGGAGAATCAGCTATAAGGGCGTCACTGCAATGGCAGGCGCGTCACATTGGCAGTTCACGGCATACAAGTCTACGCTTCAGCAATTCCTGCCCTTTGAAATGGACAAACCCATGGGACAGGTGCGCCAACTAGACAAGCGCATGAACGAGGCGGGCTTGCTGCGGTTGATGGTCTCCGACCCGCTGGCGATGAATATGTCCAATACACTGGGGTATTTGCGTGGAGAATTGAAGGGTGGTGAAAAGAAGAAGCGTATTTCGTTTGGGAAGCGTGTGGTAGAGTTGGCTCCAATCAAGAAATTATTATTGGCAATTTACAATAAGATTTTTAGACTATATTATGAATAGAAAATAATTTACTCTGGGCGACGTCCCCGCCGCCTATGCTTCGACTTCACTAGCTCTCAGCGCGATGGCGGCTTGACCTTTACTTCCCCGACTCGGGCAACACCAGCGGAATATCCAAAAACGGATGTTTGACCACATGCACGGGGATGCAATAGGCTTCTTCGATCAGCTCTGGTTGAAGGACTTCAGATGGTTTTCCAATTGCCTTGATACTTCCTGCAACCATCAAAGCGATGCGGTCTGCGAAATGCGCCGCGAGATTCAAATCGTGCAGTGCAATCAACACAGCAAGATTATCCTTGTGCGCGAGTTCATGCACCAACTCCAATAAACTGACTTGATATTGCAAATCCAAATGCGCGGTGGGTTCGTCGAGCAACAGAATCGGCGTGGACTGACACAATGCCCGCGCAAGCAAAACGCGTTGTTGTTCCCCGCCCGAGAGTTCGCCCACACGTCTATCCGCGAATGGAAGCGCGCTCACACGTCCAAGTGATTGACGCGCAATTCCTTCATCCTTGCTTGATGGCTGACCGAGAAACCCAAGATAGGGTGTGCGGCCAAATAAAACCGTTTCCCAAACCGTGAACGCAGGAGGCAATGAAACAGCCTGCGGAACCGTCGCAATATATCGCGCCCGTTGAATCGGTGAGAATGAAGCAAAGTCATCCCCGTTCGTGCGGACGTGACCTGTATATGGAATCACCCCGCTTGCCGCGCGGATCAAAGTTGATTTGCCCGCGCCGTTTGGTCCGATCAGCACCAGGACTTCTCCGCTTTGAACGTTCAGCGATACGTCATGCAGAATGCGGCGAGCGCCATAATTTACGGAGAGATTTTGTATTTTCAACATATTTGTTTCCATCTTACTTGATAACGGTCGGGATGCCCGCCACCATGAAGATAACTTTATCCGCTTTGTGCGCCAGATATTGGTTTGCCCAGCCCATCGCGTCGCGATAGACGCGTCCTATTTGATAGGGCGGGACGAGCCCGAGTCCAACTTCGTTGGAGATGATAATCCAATCCTGTTTTGGTTCGCGGATTGTCAATAGCAATTCTTCCATTTCCTTTTGAACGGACCGCATGAACGGCATTTCATCCACAAGATCGTCCTTCACAAATTGCATGAGCAAATTGGTCACGAGCAAAGTCATGCAATCCAGAATCACGACATCCGATTTTATTTGCTGTATATGCGACGCAATATCAAGTGGGACTTCGAGCGTTTCCCAATTAGTTGGGCGTTCCGAGCGATGCTTTTGGATGCGTGCCGACATCTCTTCGTCCAGCGCCTGCGCGGTGGCAATAAAAGTCACTGGTTTCCCTGATTCTTCAGCGAGGCTTTGCGCGCACGAGGATTTTCCACTTCGTGCGCCGCCAAGGATAAGAGTGATGTGGCTGGAATTTATGGCCATGATAATCTATCAATAAATCGCAAGCGTAAGCAAAACAACTGTTTCAACAACTTCAACGACCATACCGAACACATCCCCTGTTACGCCGCCAATGCGTGACTTCGCCAGCCATAAAACGGATCCCGTCGTGCCTAGAGCTGCAAGTACGGATAAAATTCCACGCCATCCCAAAATGATTGCAATGGCCAATGGAATGATCGCGCCCCAAATCATAAATGAACGACGAAAGCCCGATGCAAAATCCGCGCCCATGCCTGATCCCGATGGGCGCGCGATTGGAAGCAAGCCCGCGGGGAGAATACACCAACGTCCAAGACTCGCCGCGAGTATGATTCCAAAACTTGAAACAGGAGTGAGTGAAGCCAATGTCGCGGCTTTGAGAAATAAAATCAAAATCAATCCAATGACGCCGAACGCGCCCATGTGTGGGTCTTTCATAATTTCGAGTCTGCGTTCAACAGATGCGCTTGCCAGTAACCCATCGCTACAATCGGCAAGACCGTCGAGATGCAATCCGCCTGTCAACGCGACCCAGACCACAAGTGTAATGACACCCGCCATCAACGGAGGAAAGAAAAATATTGAGCCTTTCCATGCCAGCCACGTTAATGCGCCGATAACCAAGCCCACGAACGGATACAACACAGACGCGCGTCCGCTATCGCCCGTCGACCAATCGTCGGGAAGTCGGAATGGAAGCGTGGTCATTAATCCGAAAGCGATTCGTAAAGTTCTCATGTCTCTTCAACCCAAAAGAATTGAACACTAAGGACACGACGTACACAAAGGAAAATCCAAAGGGAGTCTTCTCGTTGCGCAAATCAACAAACCTTGGTGACCTTAGTGTCCTTCGTGGTTAATAAATCTACTCCTTATCACTCACACCCGCTTCATCGAACGTCGCCATCTCGCGCAAAATTCGCGCGGAGGCTTCGATCAAATGAAATGCCAGCGCCGCGCCCGTTCCTTCGCCGAGGCGCAGGTTCATATCAAGCAACGGATTCAAACCAAGCCAGTCGAGCATCAACTTGTGCCCCCGTTCCTGTGAGACGTGCGCGGCGATCATGTAATCACGCGCGGCCGGCGCAAGCGACACCGCGATCATCGCCGCGGCAGTGGAGATAAAACCATCCACGACAACGGGTTTTCGATTTGCCGCTGCCGCGAGCATTACACCCGCCAGCCCGCCGATCTCAAAGCCGCCAACCTTTGCAAGCACATCAAGCACGTCGTTTGCATTTGGTTTATTGAAATCCAACGCGCGCACGATCACGGCGATCTTTCTCTTCAACCCAGCATCGTCCACACCTGTGCCGCGCCCAACAATATTTTCTGGAGATTGATTCATCAGCGCGCAGGCAATCGCCGCAGACGCAGTTGTATTGCCGATACCCATATCACCTGTTGCAAGGATGTCTGCGCCGCGCACGATTTCCGCCTCCGCGATTTCGATTCCACTTTGGATGGATTCCATTGCCTGTTCACGCGTCATCGCGGGACCTTGAGCCAGGTTCGCGGTTCCCAAGCCAAGCTTGCGCCTGACAAGTTCCGCACTGACATCCTCAATTTCTGATGCGACACCCATATCTACAACAACGACTCGTGCGTTTGCTTGACGCGCCACCACATTGATCGCTGCGCCGCCGCGTAAAAAGTTCAACACCATTTGAGGAGTGACCTCGGCAGGATACGCGCTCACACCTTCGCGCGCCACACCATGATCTGCCGCCATCACAATGACGGTTTTGCGCTCTATCGAAGGAAACGGATTCGCGGTCATCCCTGCTAGTTGAATCGAGAGTTCCTCCAGTCGTCCCAAACTCCCGCGCGGCTTCGTGAGCCTATCCTGACGCACACGAGCAGATTGCATGGCGGCTTCATCAAGTGGTTGGATTTGTTTGATGAATTCTTCAAGTTGCATAGTTAGAACTCGATCCCTGGCTGAGCCTGAATGCCTTTTTGATACGGGTGTTTCACTTCGACCATCTCTGTCACCAGATCTGCATACTCAATCAACGAGGCAGGTGCATCGCGCCCCGTGATGACCAGGTGCATATCTTCAGGCTTATTGGTTTTGAGCCATTCAATGACCTGCGCCGCATCCAGCCAGCCAAAATGCATTGCGTATGTGAATTCATCCAGAATGATCAAGTCATAATTTTGGCTGATGATTTTTTCTTTTGCAATCTCCCAGCCATGGACCGCACGAGCAATCGTTTCATCGATATCCTTGGAAGTCCATGTGAATCCAGCGCCTGTGGCGAACCAGTCAATTCCGAGTTTTTTCGCGGCTTTGATCTCGCCCCATTGCCCCGTCTCTGCTTTGATGAATTGCACAACACAAACACGAAAGCCGCGCCCCCACGACCGCAATACCATGCCAAACGCGGAAGTGCTTTTGCCCTTTCCGTTCCCGGTGTTGACGATGACCAGTCCATGCTTTATTCTCTGTTTATTCATTTACCATAATCCTTCGTGCTCAAGCCGCAGTCCCCGGCGGCGAGGACGCCGCCGAGAGCAGCAGAAGAATTTATTCATTTACCATAATCCTTGATTCTTTGCGCGCCTCAGCACCCACAGGAAAAACGGCGCGCCCGCCAATGCAGTGACAATACCCACTGGCAACTCCTGAGGGGCCAAGACAACCCGCGACAGCACATCTGCGAACAATAAAACGGACGCGCCTCCAATAATGCTGAGTGGGATCAGGCGTCGATAATCCACGCCCCACCAGATACGCACAATGTGCGGAACGACGAGACCGACAAAACCAATAATGCCCGCGAACGAAACTGCCGCTGCAGTGACCAGCGATGCCGCCACAATGATAATGAACTTCGCGCGGCGCACGTCCAATCCCATTTGCGAGGCCTGGTCATCGCCAAATTGCAAAAGGTTCAAGGCATAACCGCTCAAGACCAACGTCGTTAGACCAATTGCCAGATATGGGACGAGAGCCAAAGTTTCATCCCAGCCAGCCAGGCTTACACCTCCCAGCAGCCAGCCGATCGCGCGGCGTACTTCGCCTGTTGATCGAAGCATGAGAAACGATGTAAGAGATGTGGCAAAAGATGAAACTGCCACGCCCGCCAAAATCAAATTTGTGGTTGGCACGGTTCCACCTATATGAGCAAAGTTGTAGACGAGATAAACGGTCAATAGACTGGTGATAAATGCCGCAAGCGGCACAGCCAAAAGTCCAAGCGCGGTGTAGGGCCAGTTCACCGACATTGCCATGATCGCTCCCAGTCCCGCGCCCGAAGCCACGCCGATCAAAAACGGATCAGCCAGCGGATTCCGAAATAACCCCTGATACGCCGCGCCGCTCCCTCCCAATGCCGCGCCCACCAGCGCGATCAACACCGTGCGCGGCAGTCGGATGTCCCGCAGGATGGTGCGGAAAATCTCATTGTTTGTCGTACCACTTAGCACGCTCCACAATTCTGATGGAGGAATGGAAACAGAGCCAATCGCCAGGCTGAGGAGAATCGCGATAAGCAGAAACAAGACAGAGGAAAGAAAGGGAGAACGCATAGTTGTTGTATGGGCGGGATGACCCGGCCCATACACAATATTATTGGAATAACTCCGGCCTCAGCAACTTTGCCAATTCTTCCAATGCGTCCACCAGGCGCGGACCAGGACGGCTGGCTAGATCATCATTGAACGGCACCACGTTTCCATTCTTGACAGCGCTCAAGTTTTCCCACCCCGGCCGTTGTGCAATTGATTCAGGTGTGACGCCGTATCTCGCATCGCCGAGGATGACGAAATACGGGTCTGCTGCCACAACCTGTTCCAGACTCAACTGAGGATAGCCGTCGATGTCTGATGCAATGTTGTATCCGCCAGTGCGTTCGATCAACAATGTGATGAACGTACCCTTGCCTGCGGTGTAAGGTTTGGCTGGGTCTGTGGCATCCAGCTCATAAAAAACGCTGACGCGCGAACTGAGCGGAGCGATCTTCTCATCCACTGCGGCGACGCGTGCCTTGAGCGATTCGATAAGCGTTGCGGTTTCTGACTCGTGACCAGTCATCTGCGCAACAATCTCGAGGTTGCCATACATTTCTTCCAAGGTAAGTGGGTTCTTCAGGTAATATACTGCCAGGCCGAGGTCTTCCAATTGTTTTACCTGTTCGGGCGTGTTGATCTCGGCAGCTAGCACCAGGTCAGGCTTCAAAGAGACGATCAACTCTGTGTTCAACGCTTCAAACGAGGACCCTATATCTGTTACCGCCTTTGCAGCTTCGGGAAAATCCGAAAGATGATCGCGCCCCACCACCTGTGAGCTTGCGCCGATTGCAAACAAAATCTCCGTGTTCGACGGTGCCAATGAGACAACGCGTTCTGCTGACCCATTCAAACTGATTTTGCGCCCGAGTCCATCAGTAAAGATCAAGGCTGCCGGGGTTGGCGTAGCTTGGGGCCCACAGGCAGTCAGCAGCACCAGTAGCAACGTGAAAATTAAGGTCTTACGTAACATCTTTTCTCCTTCATATATTTTTAGCAATCGAAATTGTTACTATGAGAATCAAAATCCCCAGCCAGTGCTGGGGAGGTTGGAGAGGCAGTGTGAGTGGCCGTCATCCACCTCCTTTCCGCGAGAGTGTGGTGAACCGACCAGAGCGGGCGACCTGACTTGTTAGCCTTCAGCTAAATTACAGTTGCGCGACAGTGTCGGAATTGCACCGACTTCGCCGCCGATTGGTCGTTATTGAGTTGACTGTATTTTATGACGCGAGGGCAGGAACGTCAACCTTTGAATTTGCGCGAAGATACAGAAGGGCAGTGATAACAATCGTTACTGCCATCAGCGAGACGTTTCCATCACGCCCGTAGAAGGCAATTGCAAATGTGGGAACGAGATAACAAACAATCACGAGGATTTTTTGTAAGATATTGCTAACATTCACCAGAATGGCAAATGGAACAAGCAACAAAATGAAATCGTAATTATAAAGATATGGGCTAACGAGCAATGTGATCAACAAGGTTGATGTAACGAATAATGCAGGTGACTTCGACAACACAATTCGCTTTACATAAAACATACCAGCAAGAACGATCAACAATCCAGCCGCGATTATCGCAGCTTTTGTAAGTGACCCATCGAAGAACCATCTCGATAGCCACACGGGGAGACTGGCACATTCTGAACAAGAAGAAACATTGCCCTCCCCTTGATAATCCAACAGCATACTTGGGTAGCTGATGGGCCACGCAGGATCGGCAACAAATCCGATGATGAAAAGAAAGCCCCCCGCAACTAAAATGGACCGCATCGCGCGCCGCCCAAAGCTGTTCCTGATTACGATTAAATAAATCAACACCGACAAAAGAATCAGAGCGCCGACGTGCGGCTTGAACGTCAGCAGGACCGCGCCAAGAGTCGTCAACGCGACGTTTTCCTTCCCCAATGAATAAATTAATAACGATGTGCCGAGCAATGCAGGAAAACTATATTGTCCAACCGATAAGGCTCCCAGGACAGGCAAAAAGAACAACGTGAGAGGGAAAGCGATCAATCTCAAACGCGGATGCCATCCATCTGTGAGGAACCAAACGGACAAGAACAACATAACAAGATTAAGTTCGAACCATAATGTGCCCGCGGCTTTAGCAGGAAGAAGCCCAAGATAAAATGTGCTGAGCGCATACCAGGGCGGATACGGGAATCGCGCCAAAAAGAATTTTTCAGGAGGGACGCCAGATGCTTTGACCGCGATCGCTTCAACTTTTGGAAGATCGTAAATGGGAATACGGCTAACCAATGCCAGGTCTGTGTTATAGATCGCGCTGAAGTCCGAGTGGACGGGAAGGGAACTGGGAACATAAAGCGCAGCCGCGAGCATGAGGCTTGCGGCGGCTATGATAATCAGAAAGACAAGAAGACTGCGTTTCACCTGGGCAAATCACTGAACCCTGCTAAGTGCACGAATGAGTATTGGGAAAATTGTATCCTACCACATCAAATTTATGCTATGATGAAAGCCAACTATGCAGGCGCCCGAAACTCCCTCCGCTTCCCAACCATTGACTGCGTTGTTGCCGCTTCTATGGCTGTCGCTCGCGTTTATCGCTGGCATTATCCTAGCCAGTTTAATTTCTTTGCCGCTCTGGATGTGGCTGGTTTTGGCAGGGACAATAACAATCGCGGCAATCAGCCTGCGAATCGTGGTCAAATCTCTTTCGTCTTTCATCTTTCTTCTCATTCTTTCTGTCTCCGCCTTCTTATTCGGCGCGGCCCGTTATCAACTCTCCATCCCCAAATTCGACGCGTTCCACATCGCTTTCTACAACGACCGCGATTACGATCTGCTCATTACGGGCACGCTCATCGCACCGCCTGATTACCGCGATAGTTATACAAACCTGCGCCTGGAAGTTGAAGCAGTGGACACGGGCGATGGCGACCTAGCTGCGAGTGGAATCATCCTTGTGCGCGCCTCCAATAATCAACCCTTCCATTATGGAGAAAAATTACGTTTACGCGGAAAATTGAAGACCCCGCCCGAGAACGAGGATTTCTCCTATCGCGATTATCTCGCCGCGCAGCATATCCACTCTTATATGTCTTCTGCTGAAGTGACGGTATTACCAGGAAAAGGCGGTAACCCGATCTCCAGCGCGTTGTATGCAATTAAAGATAGATCGCTTGATAATATCTATCGCATGTTCCCCGATCCTGAATCATCCCTGTTGGCAGGCATATTACTGGGTGTGGATACGGGGCTCACAAAGAAATTACAGGATGCCTTCAAGAACACAGGCACCGCGCACATTATCGCCATTTCGGGTTTTAATATCAGCATCATCGCCGGCATTTTCTTTGCGTTCTTCAGCCGCTTCTTCGGCGAACGGCGCGGCGCGCTTGTTGCGATTCTTGGCATCGCGCTTTATACATTCATCGTTGGCGCAGACGCGGCGGTCGTGCGCGCGGCAATCATGGGAAGCCTTGCGCTTATTGCAAAACAAGTCGGGCGAAGGCAAATGGGGCTCAAGACACTACT
>CAZIYY010000006.1:34453-53327 GCA_964543585.1 uncultured Anaerolinea sp.
GTCGCCGCGCTGATGTGCCTGTGGAATCCGTTGTTTGTTTGGGATGTCGGTTTTCAACTTTCGTTCTTTGCCGTGCTCGGTCTCATCCTTTATGCCGATCCTTTTTCACAATTTGCAAATCGAATCATCGCGAAATATTTTCAAACTTCAACGGCGGAACGATTCGCCGAGCTTTTTTCAGAATTCGTCCTGCTGACCCTCGCGGCGCAACTCACAACCATTCCAATCATGGCTTATCACTTCCAACGCATCTCGCTCGTTTCATTCATCGCAAACCCGTTCATCCTGCCCGCGCAACCCGCTGTGATGATCATCGGCGGCCTGGCGGTTCTGTTGAGTCTTGTCTGGCTTCCGATTGGCCAACTTGTCGCGTGGGTCGCCTGGCCCTTTGTCGTTTACACGATTCGCATGGTGGAGATATTTGACGGCGTGCCGCATGGGACTCTCTTTCTTGGGAAATTCTCCATCTGGCTCGTGATCTTCTTCTACGCGGCGCTTCTTTCTCTGACATTCGGCTGGTTCAGTTTCAAAGAGCGGATTCAATCTATTCGAGAGCGGGCAGGCGCGGTCAGCGCGGGAAGCGGAATCGTCATCCTGACGCTGGCTCTGTTATTGGTCTGGCGCGCGGCGGTCGCGATCCCGGATCGACTTATGCATGTCACGTTTTTGGATGTCGGTTCAGCGGCTGCAGTCCTCATCAAAACGCCCTCGGGGAAAAATGTGTTGATCAACGGGGGTCCCAGTGTGACCACACTTTCTGATGAATTGGGACGGCGCGTCTCTGCGTTCAATCGCAAATTGGATTGGCTGGTGATCGCCGCTACGGATGAAGACCAGGTCGCCGCGTTGCCGCGCGTCATCGAACGTTATCCGCCCGACGCGGTGTTGTGGAGCGGAAACGAGCAGGCTTCGTTTTCGTCGCTTGTGTTGCGGGAATATCTCACATTGCATGGCATTTCGGTCACGGATGTCGAGCCAGATCAAGCCCTGGATTTGGGCGATGGCGCAGCCTTGCGCGTGCTGACGACGGGACCTCGCGGCTCGGTGTTATTGCTGGAATATCAAAACTTCCGCGCTCTGTTGCCAATCGGCATGAGTTTTGAAGCGCTGGATGAATTACACGACGGCGCCGGCGTTGGACCTGTAAGCGTGTTGTCGCTTGCCGATTCCGGTTATGCCGCGTCGAACCCGCCCGATTGGATCACAAATCTGAATCCAGAGTTGATTGTATTGAGCGTGGACGCAGGAGATAAAGACGGCATGCCGGACGCCGAAACGCTGGAAACAATCAAGGATTATGCCTTGTTGCGCACCGATGAAAGCGGCTGGATCGAGATCGTAACGGACGGTGAACAGATGTGGGTGAACGCGGAGCGCAAGTAAGGGCAACCGTTCGCATGACATCCAATGTTATTATTTCACCTTACCGCCCACGCGGAACGTCCCAAAGGGTCCTTTGAAATACCATGTTACGCCATTCAAACCCTTCGGGACGGGTTGGTAATAAATGAATTTTCAGTCGCAGGAGTTAACAGATGAGCGAACTTACAATCACAACATCACAAGTCCAGGGAGAGGCTTCAGTGACGATCTTGCATTTGAGCGGTCACCTGCATGGCAGCACCGAGAATCAACTGCTGGACCGCGCCCGTCAGTCACACGAAGACGGGTCGAGACATCTCCTACTTGATTTGTCAGGGTTGGAGGTTCTCTCGAGCGCGGGCTTGCGTGCCATTCACAACGTCTTTAATTTGTTCACGCCGCCCAGCGATGTGGAGATCATTCACCAGCATGGCGAAGAGCCGTATAAATCCCCATATTTGAAATTGGTCTGCCCGAATCCTCAAATCTATTATATTTTGAACATCACCGGGTTTTTGCATAACATCCCGTTTTATAACAACATGGATGAGGCGATCGGTTCTTTCTCGTAGAAACTATGAGAAAACTAAATTTATTTTTATCATTTTTTCTCTGTGGTTCAGCATCGTTTTTGGCGCTTCATAAACTAAATTATCCGCTGATCGGCATTGATGATGCCAATATTTATTTCGTTTATGCCAGGAATCTGGCAAACGGATATGGCTTTGTCTATAACGTAGGTGGCGAAAGGGTGGAGGGATTCACTTCTCTTTTATGGACAATCATTTCCGCCCTGGCTTTTAAATTTTCTGCTTATCCCGAACTGACCTTATTAATCATCTGTATCACCATTGTGAGTCTGGGAGTTGCATATGCCCTTGACTACTTACAGCAGCAAGCTCTTCCCGGGAAAGAGAAAAAATGGGGAATTGAACTTTTCTGGTCAGCCCTGTTCCTGATACTTCTTTGCACGTCTCCCCGATACATAGTATGGAACACTATCACATTGATGGAGAATGCCCTTTGGAGCACTTTATTGCTCGTTACGACCATCTTCGTGATCAGGAATCAAATATCTGTCCCGGCGATAAATTTCGGCTTCGTTCCACTTTCGATCCTATTGCTCCTCACAAGGCCTGAGTCAATTTTATGGGTGGCAGTATTTACCGCCATTCTTTTTTTACGCATGGCATCCACAGGTAATATCATCGATGCTTTGAAGGATTTGGCACCATCTGTTGTTTGCATGGCGTTTACCCTCGCTCTCCTGACATTGTTTCGGCTTCAATATTTTGGTTATCCTCTGCCGAATACCTATTATGCAAAAGTGTCGCCATCGCTTGCCTACAATCTACAACAAGGCACAATTTATCTTTCTAAATATTTTATTTCGGACCCAATTGTCTTACTATCTATAATAGCCATTCTTATTTCTTTCTTGCATACTATAACTGTGGTTTTCTCAAACCGAATACCAAACGACGGTTCATTCTTCCTCCCAATCCTTGCCGGGTCAGGTCTTTTAGCACCAGTGCTTGCTGGCGGTGATCACTTTGGATCATTTCGTTTTTATCAGAATATATATCCAATCGAAATATTGTGCTTGCTCTATTTCGTAAATCGTGTCCTGCCTGAATATATAAAGTTTATTGAGTACCCCAACGTATCTCAATGGATTCAGAATCGTTTCAGTCTCAGTCTGGCTCTGGTACTCGCGGTTGGTGTTTTTCTAAGTCAGTTCTACATATGGAATTCCATTGCGTCGGAGATGGATATTGAGTTCAATGTTGCAGATTATGGAAGAAAAAATGGCGCATTTATTCAGGAGTTGTTCTCACCGCTCCCCAAATTACCCAGCCTTGGCGTTGTCACCTCTGGTGGGATAAAGTATTCCTATGCCGGTGAAATTGTGGATCTGATGGGGTTGAACAACACGATCATGGCTCACAATAGCGGAGATCGAAGAGGGATCAAGAACCACGCAGCATTTGATATCAATACCTTTTACCAATTGCAACCAGATGTCGTCTGGCCGTTAACGGTGGATGAAGACAAATGGCAATATAGTGAGTCCGATATAAAAGGAGGCTGGGAAAACAACGAGGGGTTCAAAGGTTTGTTCGACGAGCCTCATTTTCAGGAGTTATATGTGTATGCAAAAGTGAGCAGCAACACAGAAAACAGATACGCGCTTGTTGCCTGGTTTAAAAAAGATTTTCTGAAAAGCGCCGTTGCAAACACCGATTTTCTTGTTGAAGAGTATCAATATACTCCCTTATCAGCTAACAAGCCTTTAGGAATTTACAAGGTTACAACGTTCAATGCCTTCACAAAAGTCTCAACCATCTTTTCGATATTGATCTCTTCCCTCACAATCCGATAAGACTCTTCACCCATCCTTCGCAGGCGCGCTGCATCTGCTACGGCGTCTTTCATAGTGGATAGACACGACTCAAAATCATCAGGCGGGATCTGCCAGCCGTTTTCTTTTCTGACCAAATCGTCCTGCGTGCCATCGCCTTGCGCGACAATCACGGGAAGCCCGTAACTCATCGCCTCCTGGACGGCCAGTCCGCCCGTTCCAGGCAGGATGAAGAGGTCTGCCTGCGTGAAATAAGGTTTTAGTTCATCCCCATACCTGGCTCCAATAAATTCTGCGGAGGGATATACCCGCTTTGCCAACGCCTCCAATGATTCGCGTTCGGGTCCGTCACCAACAATCATCAATCTTATATCTTGTTGTAACTCAGCGCAGGCGCGCAACAAATGATCAACGCGTTTTCGGGCTTGTAATCGTCCGACGAAAAGAATCTTTGGTCGAACGTCGAAGGTCGAAAGTCGAACTGGAAGTGGAAATGATGGAGGAGCAGATACCGAGTTAGGCGCGGTAAAAATTCTTCCACGTGAAAATCCAAGTTCGGCGTATTCATCCGCGCCGCGCTGGCTGTAGGAGATAAGCGCGTCGAATTGGGTCAGGAAGAAGAGTCGGCGCGTTTGGCGGAATCCGGCCAGGGGTCCAGAAAGAGGAGGCGAACCTAATCCCCATCCAATAACCGACTTGTGCTGTCTCTGCATCCATTTCATAGCAGAAGATGTGGAAAGATAACGCGGGTTGGCTTCCATAATCAGCGCATCTGGATTCCAATTTTTCAGCCAGCCCATCAATCCTTTTTGATAACACAAATAAGAACTCCCGCCAAACAAATGGATATTCTTCCCCAGTTTGTATCTCGTAACTTGTAACTCCTTCGCAACTACTATCCCTTCCTCTGCACGCGGCAATCCTGTGAAGAGACTCATACCGCCGTCGCAGGCGGAGGCGAGCAAATCAAAGAAAGGGACGCGATAACTCGGGAGCACACGTTGTTGCAAGGCGAGTCTGCCGTTAAATCGAATCATGCGGGGATGTGCGGGGCCTGCCACGCGGGAGATTTATGAACGTGGACGACTTTCCACTTGCCGTTTTGTTTTATCATCACGCGGCTTTCATTGTGCGATGCAACCTTCACTCCGTCAGGCGAGGCAGTGCTGATGAGCAACGTATAACTGGCGATGGCTGTGTCACCGTAATTTTGAATATGCAGATTGGATAAATCGAATCGTGTTACAGATTTTCCCTTGCCTTCCGCGCCGAAGAATGTGCCGCGCTCTGCATTCGATGTCATCATAAATTCGTGGAAGGGAAGTCCGTCAATGCGATGAGGCGTGATCCACCATTCGTAAAGCGTGAGATCCTCGGCGGTGGTTTCGCTGTAAGTCTGCGTGTCGTTATCCTGAATGGACTGTAAATGTTTTTTTAGGAATGTGGTGATTTCATCGTTGGGCATATTATCTCCTATTGAGGTTTACAAAAACATATAGCTGACACCCTGAGGGAGCGTTTTCCCTAGCGCCGTCTCGAAGAGACCAGGGCAGGCGTCGCGACCGAAGGGTCTCGTATGTCGCGGTAGAGATGCTTCGCTTTCGCTCAGCATGACATGATCAAATTATCTGAATGTCAATCATCTAACAAAACCTTGAGATACTCATCCACCATTTTATCAACACCGAGTTTTGATTCAGCCTGCTCGCGCGCAGACTTGCGAAAGCGTTCCTGATCCTGCAAAACTTCCACCGCCGCAGCTGCCAGCGCGGGAATATCTGGTTGTTCCAACCTCCACTCATTCCCGCCATAAGGCACAAGGCGTCCTGCGTCACCTTGAACGATTTCGGACAGCGAGCCTGTATCGAAACCGATGACAGGGAGTCCACAAGCCAATGCTTCGATGACTGAATTTGGACAGGGCGGATTCACCTCCGCGGAAAATAGAAGATGCGATGAACGCATCAGCCATGGAATTTGCTCGCGAGGGATCGTGTTCATGAATTTGATGCGAAAAGCGTTCTGGCGACCAAGTTTGTTTTGCGTGCGCGTGTCAACACGACCCACGATCATTAATTCGATTTTGAATTTTTTTGAGAGCGCATTGGAAAGATGTATCACATGATGTAATCCTGAGTCCAGGCCGCCAGCCAAACTTCCCTCCACAACCAGCAGGCGATAATGATTAGACGGACGTTCATGCAAGCCGTTGGGTGTAAATCCGCTCAGGTCAACTCCATTGAGAATAACCGATGAAGGGATGCGTGCGGGACGATACCAATCCTCCCACCAGCGTTTGATGAACTGACTCTGGTAAATGACTCGGTCAGCCAGGCGCGCGCGGATGAAAGAAAGGTTGGCATTTCCATATATGGCGCGAATGGTATAACGAAGTCCTGCCCATCGAACGCGATGCACCCAGTTGATGCCGTCGAGGCGTTGCACGATGCGCGCGCGCGGGCGCCGACCCACCCTCCATAACGAAATCAGGTTCCTGGTCCCCGCCAGAACGAGAACGGCATCCGAAGCCTGGGATAAATCATAAGTCACATTCATAGCGCGTGCGCGCAATCCGTTTTCAAATTTGAGTCGAAAGGATGCAACTCCCGCGAGTCCATCAACACGCGGTACAATGCAAATACGAGGCATGAGGTAATTATAGTCTCTCGCGCTTCGACTCACCTGCGCTTGCATGCAGGCGCAAGTGTCACTCGCCTCCTTCGTCTTCGTTGCGCTTCGCTCAAGTGGCTCTCTCTGCTCAGCGCGAATAGGATGCTGTGGTTAAAATTAATGCAGGAGTCCGCAATGGCTAAACCTGACCCAGAGTTTGTTTCATTTTTAAAATCATATCCGAAATATCCCACCACGCACATCATTGATGACTTGCGCGCCGCCGAATATTCGCGCCTCGATCTCGGCGGGCACGTCTATCTCGATTACACGGGCGGCGGGTTGTATGCCGAGTCGCAGTTGCGTCGTCATAACCGCCTGCTTGCCGAGCATGTCTTTGGCAATCCACATTCGACCAATCCCACCTCGCTGGCGGCAACGCAACTGGTTGAACATGCGCGCGAATACGTGCTGAAATTTTTCAACGCCGATCCCGATGAATACCTTGCGATCTTCACTTCGAACGCCAGCGCCGCGTTGAAACTTGTCGGCGAGTCTTATCCCTTTCCAAACGGGCGATATTTATTGACCTTCGATAACCACAACTCCGTGAATGGGATTCGGGAATTCGCGCACGCGCGCGGCGCGGAGGTGACATACATCCCCGTCGCGTTGCCCGACATGAGAGTGGACGCATCACAACTGGATCGCGAGTTGGCGCGGCCTTCGAATAACGGAAACAAGCTTTTTGCCTATCCCGCGCAATCCAACTTCTCCTCAGTACAACATCCGCTTGAATGGATTGAGACAGCGCATCAACATGGCTGGGATGTCTTGCTCGACGCGGCGGCATTTGTCCCCACAAACAAACTCGATTTGAGCGCGGTCAAACCCGATTTTGTCCCGATCTCATTTTATAAGATGTTCGGTTACCCAACCGGACTCGGCGCGTTGATCGCGCGCAAAGAAGCATTGTCAAAATTGCATCGCCCATGGTTCGCGGGCGGGACGATCACCGTTGCATCCGTGATGGGAGATAAATATTATATGGCAGACGGCGCGTCCGCGTTCGAAGACGGGACGATTGATTATCTTAACATCCCCGCAATTGAAATTGGACTTAAGCACATTGAGTCCATTGGCTATGATGTTATTCACGAACGTGTGCATTGTCTTACAGGCTGGCTGTTGGGTAACCTGACCGCGATGAAACATAGCACGGGCATACAACTGGCGCGCGTCTATGGTCCCACGACGACCGAGGGACGCGGAGGCGCGGTGACAATCAACTTTTATGATAAAGATAACCAACTGCTCCATCACCGCCTGATTGAACCACAAGCAAATGAAGCAAACATCTCTTTGCGAACGGGTTGTTTCTGCAACCCAGGTGCGGGGGAGGTCGCCATGGGCGTCTCGCGTGTGGAATTGGACGTTTGCTTCACAAGCCCGGGCCACGAGGAACGCCTCTCCCAGGACGATTTCCGCATGTGTTTTGACGGCAAGTCCATGGGCGCTGTTAGGATTTCCATTGGTATGGTCTCGAATTTCAATGATATACAGGGATTCCTGTCGTTTGCGAGAGCGTTGTTATCCTGAAAATTGAATTTCCAATGAAAATCTTATGCAGTTTCCTTGACTTTCCATTCCATCCGCGTATAATAGTCCCTGTTGGATGTAAAAAAAACGAGTAACACATCGCAAGCGCTTTAGAGAATACTCTTAAGCGTTTGCTTTTGTTTGTCCCGTTCGTCTCTTTGAAAAAAGAGATTGAACGAACGGGATTGTCTCTTGCATAAGCCAATACACGCTATGGAGAGACTTTATCGTCCCGCTCGTTTCTTTGGAACTTTCCGTGGGACGAGCGGGATCGTGGGAACCATTTTGTGAAGGAGAGAATCCAGTGGAAACAAAAGGATTGACAGCGCTCCGTATCAGCCTGGCTTCGCCCCAGACCATCATGTCATGGTCGTATGGCGAAGTGCTAAAGCCTGAAACCATCAACTATCGCCGCCTGCGGCCCGAAAAGGATGGCTTATTCTGTGAAGCCATTTTTGGACCCCAACGCGACTGGCAGTGTTACTGCGGCAAATACAAAAACCCCCGCTATAAAGGAATCATCTGCGATAAATGCGGCGTTGAAGTGACACGCGCCGCCGTGCGCCGCGAACGCATGGGGCACATCGCGCTGGCTACGCCCGTCGCGCACATCTGGTATACGCGCCGCATCCCATCCTATTTGGGTATGCTGCTCGATATCTCGCGCCGCAACCTGGACCGCGTGCTCTACTTCGCGCAATATATCGTGACATACGTTGACGAGGAGGCTCGCAACAAGGCTCTCAAGCGTATCGAGGATGAAATCTCCGTCACAGAGCGGGAGCAGGCGGCAGGTATCAACGCCAAGATCGCGGAGGTCAAAACCAATCGCGATCGCACACTGACTGACATCAATCAAAAACGCGCCAACCTTGAACAGGATTACGACGAAGTCATTGCGGAAAAAATGGACCCCGTCATCAAGGAAGGTCAAAAACTCGAAAAACTTCTTCAGGGCCAGATGGGCGAACATGCCAAGAAGGCGGTCGTCTTTGAGTTAACCGATGAGAAGATGCTCGACGCGGGCGACAAAGTCGCGGCAAAGCACCTGACACAGGTGCAGAAGATCGTTCAAAAGAAACTCGAGGCGCTCGAAAACGAACTGAAAGACCAGCGCGCCAAGGAACTTGAAGACCTAAAAATGGAAGTCGGCAGGATCAAAGCCGATGCCGAGATGAAAATGGAAGCCCTGCGCTCCCAATTGGAGGATCAGTCGTCTGCCTCCTCCGACCAGTCGTCGCGAATGCGCGATGAACTGTTGGAACTGCGACCATTCACCTTCATCAGTGAAATCCGTTATCGCGAACTCAAGCAGCGCTGGGGACAGGTCTTCCGCGCGGATATGGGCGCTGAAGCCTTCTATGATATTCTCGGGCGCCTTGACCTGGATAAACTCTCAGTTGAACTATGGCACGAAGTCCGCACGACAAAGTCCAAGCAGAAGCGCAAGAAGGCCACAACCCGTCTGAAGGTAGTGGAAGCCTTCCGACGCTCGGGCAACCGCCCCGAATGGATGATCCTAACCATCCTGCCTGTCATTCCGCCCGATTTGCGGCCCATGGTGCAATTGGATGGCGGACGATTCGCAACATCCGACTTGAATGACCTCTATCGCCGCGTCATCAACCGCAACAATCGTTTGAAGAGACTGCTTGAACTCGGCGCGCCCGATGTCATCATCCGCAACGAGAAGCGCATGTTGCAGGAAGCCGTTGACAGCCTCATCGACAATTCACAGCGCGGCAAAGCCCTCAGCCGCCGCGGCCGCCGCGAACTCAAGTCTTTGAGCGATATGCTCAAGGGCAAGAAGGGACGCTTCCGCCGCAACCTGCTTGGCAAGCGCGTGGATTACTCGGGCCGCTCCGTGATCGTGGTGGGTCCGCAGTTGAAACTTTATCAGTGCGGCCTGCCGAAGAGCATGGCGCTCGAACTGTATCGCCCGTTTGTGATCGCGCGTCTCGTGCAGAACAACTACGCGGCAAATGTGAAGGGAGCGCGTCGGTTAATCGAGCGCAACCGTCCCGAAGTATGGGAGGCGCTGGAAGGCGTCATCGGTGATCGGCCCGTTTTGCTCAACCGCGCGCCCACGTTGCACCGCCTTGGCATCCAGGCATTCGAACCGATCCTCATTGAAGGTTCCGCCATTCAATTGCACCCGCTTGTCACCACCGCGTTCAACGCCGACTTCGACGGCGACCAGATGGCTGTTCACGTTCCGCTTTCACAAAAAGCCGTGCAGGAAGCGCGCGATCTAATGCTCGCCTCAAAGAACCTGCTCAAGCCCGCGGACGGCGAACCAATCATCTCACCATCGAAAGACATGGTACTCGGCGTGTACTATCTGACCATGGCGCAGAAAGCGAATCACAAGGGTGATGGGCGCGCCTTTGCCGACATAGACGAAGTCGAGATGGTTTACGCGCTCGATCAGGTGGAAGTCCACTCTGAGATCAAACTGCGCGCAACGACCTGGTACAACGATAAAGGCGACCGCCTGCCCAAACCCGAAACCCGCATCATCGAGACGACGGTCGGGCGCGTGCTCTTCAACCGCATCCTGCCCGACGAGGTTCAATTCGTCAATGAAAAACTTGATAAAGGCGGAGTGAAAGACCTGATCGCCGAGGTGTATGAAGTATGCGGCCAGGAGAAGACCACTGATGTCGCAGATAAGATCAAGACCCTGGGTTTTGAATACGCGATGAGGTCTGGCATCACACTTGCAGTCGCTGATATCTCCATACCACCCGAACGTAAGGGCATTATTGATGACGCCCTCAAGCAGGTGGAAGTGGTGCAACGCGACTTTCGCCGCGGCCTGTTGACCGAACAGGAAAAGAACGAGCGCGAGATCGAGATCTGGCAGGCGACCACTGAAAGTGTTGGAAATGCCGTCAAGAAACACATGGACCCGGATGGCAACCTCTCCACAATGGCTTCCTCGGGCGCGACCAAAGGCGGTTTCTCCACCATTTCACAGCTGGCTGGTATGCGCGGACTGATGGCGGATCCATCGGGCCGCATCATCCCGATGCCCATCCGCTCAAACTTCCGCGAAGGACTCACCGCGCAGGAATATTTCATTTCAACGCACGGCGCGCGTAAAGGTCTTGCGGATACCGCCCTGCGTACGGCGGATGCCGGTTACCTCACGCGCCGCCTTGTGGATATTGCGCAGGACATCATCATCAACGAACACGATTGCGGCACGCACGATGGCACGTGGATCCGCAGGCGCGATGATGTTGCCGGTCAATCACTGAGCAGCCGCCTTTACAGCCGCTTGCTGGCTGACAACGTCATTGACCCGAAGACCGGCGAAGTCATCGCTGAGTACAACGACATTCTCAACCAGGAGTTGGCGCGCAAAATCGCGGCATCTGGCGTTCAGGAGGTCAAGGTGCGCTCCGCGCTTACGTGCGAATTGCAACATGGCATTTGTTCCAAGTGCTATGGTCTCGACCTGGGACGCGGCGCGATGGTGGAACTCGGTTCTGCAGTCGGCATCGTCGCCGCGCAATCCATCGGCGAACCTGGCACGCAGTTGACGCTCCGCACCTTCCACACCGGCGGCGTTGCCGCTACCAGTATGGACATCACAACAGGTCTGCCGCGCGTAGAGGAACTCTTCGAAGCCCGCAAACAGCCGAAGGGCGAAGCCGTTGTAGCGGAGATCAGCGGCATGGTTCGCATCCACCAATCGGAAAAATACGCCGACTTGCGCGAAGTGACCATCGAACACAGCGAACTCGTCAGCGATGAATACAGCCTGCCCGAGGACTGGAAGTTCGGAGTCAAGGATGAGGCGGAGGTCAAGGCGGGGGATGTGCTGGCAACTCAGGGCGACGCGAAGATCGTCGCCCAGCACAGCGGGCGTGTCCGCGTTGAGAAAAAGGAACGGAAGGTCATCGTCTCATACGATCAAAGCGAAGAAACATCCTACGAGATCCCAACCGCATCCCGCCTGCTCGTCAAGAACAATGAAAAGATCGAAGCGGGCCAGCCTCTTACGGAAGGCTCGCTCAACCCGCACCGCGTCCTGAAAATTCAGGGACGTGAGGCATGCCAGATGTACCTGATGACCGAAGTGCAGAAGGTGTATCGCTCACAGGGACAGAACATCCACGACAAGCATTTTGAAGTCATCATCCGAAAGATGATGAGCAAGATTCAGGTCACGCGCCCAGGCGATACAAAGTTCCTGCCCGGCGACGCAGTGGACCGGCTCGAGCTTCGCAAGCTCAACGAGCAATTGCTTGCAGAAGGCAAACAGCCCGCCAAGTTCGGCGAAGTCCTGCTGGGAGTCACGAAGGCTTCCCTCAGCACCGACTCGTTTCTCTCGGCGTCGTCCTTCCAGCACACCATCAAAGTGCTGGCGAGCGCGGCCATCGGCTCCACGACCGATCCGCTCTTCGGGCTCAAAGAAAACGTGATCATCGGCAAGCTTATTCCGGCTGGCACGGGCTTCATCCATGGCCGCTTCGCGAACGAGGAAAGCGATGGCAGTTCCTCGCAGTGGACTCAAATATCAGACGCCTCTGCGTCTGACTAATTTAATCTCCGCTCGGGGCAGGTCTGAGACCTGCCCCGAATTTTTTATGCCATACGCGCGCGCTTCAAAAAGACCTGGGGGACTACGATCTCGCTCGCCTCACTCCCCTTCAGAAAAGCGAATGGGACAATCCACACGAGGGAAGACCGCTTCGAACCGCCTCCGCCGCGTCGACAACTTTATCCTGCTCTATAAGCCTTCGCTTCTCACGCGTAGCGACGGCTTGCCCACCTCGCATCTTCGATTGAATCAAAGTGAAAGATGCGGGGTTGCCGATTCCCTGTTCGTTGACCTCGGCTACGGCTTTGACCCGCGCACCACGCTCGAATCTGCCGCGCGTTTCAGGCGCGTGAATCCTGATTTGAGAATCCTTGGCGTTGAAATAGATAAGGAACGTGTCGAAGCCGCGTTGCCTTTCGAAGACGACAAAACATTTTTCAGGTTGGGCGGATTCAACCTGCCTTTGAAAGAAGGCGAGACAGTTCGATTGATCCGCGCATTCAATGTCCTGCGTCAATACGAAGAAAAAGACTTCGCTCCCGCGTATGAAAGACTCGCGCAATACGTTTTGCCCGGCGGCTTGATGATCGAAGGGACGTCGAATCCGTTTGGGAGCATTTGGTGCGCGAATGTTGCAAGAAGAACCGAGATTGGAAACTGGAGATTAGTGGCGCTTGTTTTCAGTACCAATTTTAGATTGGGATTCGATGTGGAAGAGTTTCAAACAGTTCTGCCAAAGAACTTAATTCACCGTGTTGTGTCAGGTGAAATCATTTATGATTTCTTCGAAGCATGGAAACAATCCTCGGCAGAGGCATCTTCGATGAGAACCTCTGGATCCAGGCAATGGTTTGTCGCTTCGGCAGAGGCTTTGGCGAAAAAAGGGTATAAAATAGACCTGCTCAGGAAATGGCTGTCAAAGGGCTGGATGATTTGGAAGCTGGATTGATTCCTGGGAACAAATGGAGAGGGGATAACGTCTCCGTGTACGCGCGAGATGGTTATTCATCTCCAAAATTGATTTCGCCGATTGCTCGCTGAAAGGAGTGAGTATGATACGCTCCAAACGGATTTATCTGCCCCTGTCTGTCTTATTGTGCGCGGCTCTCGCATGCGCATTGCCCGGTGTCTCGACACCGGATCCAAACGTAATGGGCACCACCATCGCGCAGACCATCATCGCCGGGGTGACTCAAACTGCCCAGCCGGTCATTCCAATCACAGGTTTGGAATCTCCAACTGCTACGCAAACCTTTACGCCCGAACCGCCAACGCTTACTCCCACGCAAACCCTGACGGCGACACCGGCTTTCACGTTCACGCCTCTGGTACCGCTGATCAGCGTTTCCGTGCCTACGAACTGTCGTGTTGGTCCTGGAAAGGTTTATGACAGGGTGGGCGCTTTATTGGTTGGAGAGGTCGTCGAAATATACGGGCGCGATCCAACGGGCGAATATTGGTACATCCGCAACCCGGATGCGGGCGAGGAGTTTTGCTGGCTGTGGGGGGAATATGCCACTTTGATTGGAAATACCACAATCCTGCCGGTTTACACGCCTCCGCCCACACCCACACCTTCGGCTGTGATTCAAGCATCGTTTGACGGCATTGATACCTGTGTCGGATGGTGGGTGGAGATCGAATTGAAAAATACCGGCGGAATAACCTTCAGGTCCATGTCGCTGACGATCAGGGATAGAGTCACCGATGTTGTCCTTTCACAGACTGCAGACAGTTTCACCGACCTCACTGGTTGCAGGAGTTCAAACACAGCAGATACACTGACGCCGGGCGGCACCCACACCGTGAGTTCGCCTCCTTTTGCATATAACCCAACAGGACATGAACTGCGCGCCACAGTCACGTTATGTTCGGGGAAGGGACAAACCGGCGCCTGCGCGTCGGATGTCATCAAGTTCACTCCCTGAGAATGACAGGGCAGGCGCTCCTCAACCTGCCCTGTTTAGTTTCATTGTCGAGAAAAATAAAGGGGTACGGTACTGCCTAGGAAGTTCCATCAAAGGGGCAGATGATTTGGGAGATGCGTTGATTTTGTCTTAATTCTTAGGCGC
The DNA here is from genome assembly GCA_964543585.1 of uncultured Anaerolinea sp. Lineage (GTDB taxonomy): Bacteria > Chloroflexota > Anaerolineae > Anaerolineales > Villigracilaceae > Defluviilinea. Next base: position 49,011 of record CAZIYY010000006.1, read on the forward strand.
AAGCAAATAATCATACTGTCCAGTATTGAGTTTCCAAATCGCATCCCATCTTTCGAGACTCCAAATCCTGCCCCTGGTGATCAAAGATAATTTTTCATAATATTCTGCAACCCCGGGATCTTTTATTTCATTTACACCTGTCTCAAGGGTTTTTATGTATCCAGCTGGAATAGAGCGCTTGAAATGACCGATCAATAATGTTTCAGCAGGGATGGCCGGAAGGTGAGAAAGCAAAGGATCGGAAATGGCAAATATATCTATGATATGGACATCGGGTCCAGCGCTAAACCCCAGGAATCCAATGCCTTTGCCTACATAAACTTTTACACCCTGGTCTCGCAGATCCCTTCCATCATAAATCCACTGATGGTCCGGAAGACTGGTTGAGCGCCCCCAGTGCAGGAGCCCCGTGGTTGGGTAATACCCGGCTTGTTCATCACCAACACCAGTTAGGCTTTCTAATTCATCGTTATGAGTCGTTGGGACGCTAAAACTCGGACTATAAGCCATAAACCCAATAAAGATAACAAAAATAATAACGCCCGTTTTTTGAGTAAAAGAAACCCTGTTCAAAAACACCACCAAAATAATTACACTACTCAGAAGAGGCACTGACAGGAAACGCCCGCTCATAAAGTCCCCGCCGATCCATAACACATATCCGAGGTACATCCCGACACCCAGCGAGATCATTTTCTCCTGTTTATTTCCCAAAACCATTGACAATATCAAGGACGCTCCAATGATAAATAGAGTGATTGGATCCGATGCAATTGAATTGAAGAAATATAAGACGCCATGTTTTATCAGAACATAATGTGAGATTCCTGTGTTCAGTTTTGCGTAATATGTATTTGGAAACGGGAAGCCATAGTAAATAATTGAAAACACTTCCCAGAAGATGAAAGGCGCAAAACCGGCGAGGAGAAGCCGAAGGCGCTTTCCAGTTTCCATTGCAAGGACAATTTCCAAAAGAGCTGGCAGGCACAACAATGATAAATCCATTCGGTTCAGGGTAAGCAGGCAGGCTAGCAGCGCAAGTATCAGGATGCGTTTTTGTGAAAGTTGATCCCTCCATTTCAAGTATCCAAGCGTAAAGGACAGAACCAGCAGGTGCGAAGCAGGGTTTTCCAGGCCGGATGTCGAATAGTCCATAAAGGCATTGGAAAGCACCAAAACGGTCCACCCGATGAAAACAGCATAATCATCCCTCGATGCATAAACCAGGAAGACGAATATCGTGAATATCGTTATGAATAAAGACAACCCTATAAGCGACATATAAGCATCGCGACTTATTCCATACACAATGGTAAGAAGAAACATCCAAAGTGGATGCGTAAAGGTTTGAACGCGTTCACCGATGTTCCAGGTGGGTCCGTATCCGTTTAGAAAATTATCAACCGTGCGCATGGTAATATATGAGTCGTCTCCCACCCACGCCGTTCGCATAAGGACAATACTGAATGCAAAAAGCAAAAAAATGGTTAATGGCTTTCTGGTTTTAGAATCCATGCCTGCTCCGGGAATGCAGCATAAATTTTACTATATTGTCCTGTTTGCGATCTTTGAACAAGTGAAGCCGCCAGCCAGCCGTAGATGCAATGGCAAGTACTCCCTGCCACTCGACGCCGCGCCTCCTCCCTTTCAACCTTATCGCCGCTTTTGATGATTTAACCATTATTCATCCCTTGCGCAAAAACAATTTTTGCAATATGGTTGTGTCCAAGCTGGATCATTCAAGAGGCAATATGCGCACAACCCATTCCCAACTTTTTTGTTTACTAACAACCGTGGCATTGGTCCTTTCGGCATGCAACCTGCCCAGCAGCAACGAAACTGCCGAAATTACACCACCAGCGGAGCAATCAACGACAGATGCCACAGCAACCATCGATTTGGCGGCTACGCAAACCAGGCAGGCTGAAGTCGTTCCCACCAAATCGCCTACTGAGACAGCCACCGAGACGCCGCTTCCAGAGCCGAGCGCTACTCCCACCCCCGAACCGCCGATAGCCGAGGTGGTGCGCGAGACCAACTGCCGCGTCGGCCCGGGCGGGATTTACGATCTGGTGGCAACCTATCAAGTTGGGCAAATGCTCGAAGTCGTCGCCAAAGACCTGGGGGGAGGCTACTGGTTTGTGAGCAACCCCGAAAAGCCCGAAGAGCAATGCTATCTGCTGGCGCAGAACATCAGAATCAGCGGGGATACATCGGCTTTGCCAAAATTCACCCCTCTGCCTTCGCCCACCGCGGCCCCGTATTTCAAAGTCACCTTCAAAAAATTCGACGCCTGCAATGGAGAGGATTTTGCCCTTTTTATCGTCGAGAACGCCGGCAGCGTCCCATTCCGTTCAGCCTATATCAGAGTAACAGAGCAAAAGACCAGCAAATCGGTTGAACAGGCGCTCAACGCATTTGATCTGATTGTCCGTTGTGTCCTTGCCAAAAATATCGCCCCACTCAATCCTGGAGCGACCGGTTACGTTCACAGCCCGCCGTTCAAATGGGCAGCGGGTGGGAGCAAACTGCGGGCAGCCATCATGCTTTGTACCGAAAAAAACCTGAAAGGTACTTGCGTCACGCAGACCGTAGAAGTGAAGCCGTAGAATAACCGGCCCTGCTCTTCTTGCCTCTTTCGTTCTGATAAATAAAGCCGAAAGAGGCAGAATAGTTTAAGAGCACTTGACGCCTTCCCCCTTTCCCCGTAAGATTATCCCACTTATAGAACATTAATTCACACAATGAAGCTTTGCCGCGGAGATGCTCTTTCCCATTGGGGATATTGCCTCCACCTGTTCGTCTTCGCGTACTGGACTTCTTCGCGGCTCAAAGATTCTTTGGTGGATAAAAAGGAATTCCTATGGAACTTGGTCTAATTCGAAAAATAGATATTGATAACGAAATGCAGCAGTCCTATCTCGATTACGCCATGAGCGTCATCGTGGCACGTGCGTTGCCCGATGCGCGCGATGGGCTCAAGCCTGTCCAGCGCCGCATCCTGTACGCGATGTACGATATGGGTATCCGCGCCGACTCGGCATACAAGAAGTCCGCTCGTATCGTGGGTGAAGTGCTCGGTAAATATCATCCGCATGGCGACTCGGCAGTGTATGAAGCGATGGCGCGCATGGCACAGGATTTTTCGATGCGCACCCTGCTCGTGGATGGACAAGGCAACTTCGGTTCCGTGGATGGCGACCCGCCGGCTGCGATGCGTTATACCGAAGCGCGACTCACCCCCGCCGCGCTCGACATTTTGTTTGATCTCAATAAGGAGACCGTTAACTTCACCCCGAACTTTGACGACACACTCGAAGAGCCGAACGTTCTGCCCGCCGCCATCCCGAATCTTTTAGTGAACGGCGCGACGGGTATCGCAGTTGGTATGGCGACTTCGATTCCGCCGCACAACCTCAGCGAGATCGTTGATGCGCTTGTCTACATGCTCAACAAATATGAGAAGCTCGATGATGTTGATGTTGACCAATTAATGGAGTTCGTGCAGGGACCAGACTTCCCGACCGGCGGAATCATCGTGCAGGAAAAAGGCGATGAGGGTATCGAATCAGCGTACGGGTCGGGGCGTGGACGCGTGATCGTGCAGGCGAAGGCGCATGTCGAAGAGATGGAGCGCGGCAAGAATCGCATCATCGTCACCGAACTTCCGTACATGGTCAACAAGTCGAGCCTCATCGAACGCATTGCGGACCTGGCGCGCGAAGGTTATCTCGAAGGTCTCTCTGATCTGCGTGACGAATCGGATCGCCAGGGCATGCGTATCGTTTTGGAAATGACGAAGAATGCCGACCCTGATGTTGTCCTGCGCCATCTCTATAAGCGCACACCGATGCAATCAACATTCAGTATTAATTTGCTTGCATTGGTTGACGGCGAGCCGCGCACGTTAACGCTGAAGCAGGCACTCCGCGTCTATATCGAGCACAGGCTCACGGTCATAAAAAGACGCGCTGAATTCGATCTGGAAAAAGCGAAAGCCCGCGCACATATCCTTGAGGGATATCTGATCGCATTAAAGAATCTGGATGAAGTAATCAACATCATTCGTTCCGCTTCAGACGTTGATACTGCGCGCGCCAAACTGATGAAACGATTCAAGCTGACAGAGTTACAGGCGACCGCGATCCTTGACATGCAGTTACGCAGACTCGCCGCGCTCGAACGCAAGAAAATTGAAACTGAATATAAAGAGGTGGCTGGCATCATCAAACAACTGACGGCGTTGTTGAAGTCGCCGAAGTTGATGCGCGGCGTGGCGGCGGACGAGTTGCTGAAAGTGAAAGAGCTATACGGTGA
>CAZIYY010000006.1:53337-54287 GCA_964543585.1 uncultured Anaerolinea sp.
ACGGATGACGGTCTGGTCTCGCGCACGCATGACGACAAGCAGCCAAAACACTCCGGCAATGACGCGCCGCGCTGGCTCGTGAAAGCTTCGACAACAGACACAGTTTATTTTGTCGCAAAATCAGGACGCGCCGTAGCAGTTGCTGCTCACATCATCCCACAAGCAGAGAAGTTGACGCAAGGCTCGCTGTTCTACAAGGTCTCGCCATTGCAAGAGACAGATTCACTGGCGGCGGTGTTCGCGTTGCCTTCCAGAAAATCCGCGTTGCCCGAAGAGACCTGCGTCATCACAACGACAAGGTTTGGCATGATCAAGAAGAGTCTGATCAGCGAGCTGCCAGGACCTTCTTCGCAAACTTTTGCATTGGTCAAAGTCAATGAAGGCGACCGGTTAATTTCAGTTGGACTAACCGATAACAAAAAGAAAGAAATCCTGCTCGTCACTGCCATGGGTATGGCGATCCGCTTCAAGGAAGATGACGTGCGCCCAATGGGACTCGTCGCGGCAGGCGTGAACGGCATGAAATTGGATAATAGTGATGAAGTCGTTGGCGTTGAAATATTACCCGGCGAAGGCGAAGTGTTCCTCATCACGAACGATGGCAAAGCCAAGCGCGTGGAAGAGAAAGACTTCCCCGTGCAGGGACGTTATGGCAAGGGAGTCATCGCGTGGGAATTGCCAGATAAAGTTAAATTAGCTGGCGCAGTCGCGGATAAGCCGAATCACATGGCAACGATCCATCTCACCAAAGGCGCGCCGAAATCGACGCGCTTGGACGCGGTGGCAGTCCGTAAACGCGCCGCGACCAAAGGCGATCATGTCGTGGAAGTGAAACCCGGCGAGGAAGTGGTCTCCGTCAATGTGGGTTGGACGGTGGAGAAGTTTGTGGCGGAAGAGAAAAAGGAAAAGCCGAAGCCAAAGAAGAATGTCCCTGCGAAGAAAGATAAGCC
>CAZIYY010000007.1:0-15576 GCA_964543585.1 uncultured Anaerolinea sp.
CAGTAATGGCTGTGGATGATGTCGTACTTAATTCCCTTTTCACAGGCAAAGGCTTTGACTCCTTCTACAAATTCAGGGATGTAGTTTGCCAACTCCTGTTTTGCGACTGGGTGTTCAGGTCCGGCAGGCACGTGCACAACGCGATTACCGTACCCCAACTCGTGCAAAACGTGCGGCACGTGATCATCCTGTGAACGCGTGAACACATCCACGTGGATGCCCATCTGCCCCAACTGACGCGTCAACTCGCGGACGTAAACATTCATCCCGCCCGTGTCTTTGCCGCCCAATATCGCGAGCGGACAAGTGTGATAAGAAAGCATTGCAATGCGCAACATATCGTTTGATTCCCAAGACACAGACGATGCGTAGGGCTGAAAACTTGCGAGATTACTTTTTATCCTTTATAATCCCCGCCGCTAACAATATAAGCCACCGTGGCTCAGCTGGTAGAGCAGACGATTCGTAATCGTCAGGTCATGGGTTCAAATCCCATCGGTGGCTCAACAAGTAATTTTATCCCCGAGCCTGCTCGGGGGGTTTTCTTATATCCAAAACTTACGCAAAACCCTAAAACAGTCGGCCAATCTTTTTTCAATTCGTGAAGATTGGCGTAGATTAGCGGAAGTCCTTTCATGTTATTTTCCCGCTCATAACGAACCGAGACGCATTGAAGACTACCCTTGCATAATTAGTGACTGATTATGAGTTCAATCGGGAGAACTGTTTTTCTGTCTGCCTTTTTCAAGCAGAGCGCCTATTTCCTGCGCGGCCTGCCATACAGGGATTCCCTCCACGAAAGCCCACTCCTGGCACAATACTTCCTGCACCACCTTCAGGAATTCAGCGATAGCTCCAGTGAGCGGCTTTTGCCAACTGTAGGCAGTCAGATCGCGGACAACTTCACACTGGGCTTTGAAAGTTCCCAGCTTCAAATGACCAGCCAAGTCGGCTTGCCGTTCACGCGGATTTTCATTGAGCGGTGAGGCGGGAGATTTTAGCAACAGACGGCAGCGGTTAATTTCACTTTTCACCGTCAACTTGCGCAGTCCCGAGTTTGACGGACCCAGAGGCACCCACAATGTAGTCTCGGGCAATGCGATCTCATAATATTGACGCATGCCGCCAGCCACAAATTCCCTGGCTTCCAATTTCGCTACGGATCCAAGTCCATGATGAGGATGGACTACGGGGTCACCAACTTTGAATGACATAGTTTCCTTTACTTACAAAGGCTCCAGCCAGGAAAATGCCGCCAATCCTATAATCGGATTGACGGCATTAGGGCGCGCTGAACCTTTCATTAGATGCAGTGATTATATCACCTATTCTATCCCGTCAAAAATATGATCCAACACTTCATCGCTCACATCGAAGACCGCGCCGTTTTCAGGGATCGCTTCTTTCGTCATCCATGCGGGCAGGCGATCATCTTTTGCGGTGAAGCCTGCGCGCTTATTGAATTCTCGCTCCATCTTGATGACTTCCTTCCCCAGAGCCTGCAAAATATTATCGGGCAAATCGTCCCAGCCATAGCGCGCTTTGAGCAAGCGTTTCACAACGCCATCAGGCGTCGCAGCATAACCAAAGCCTGCAAAGATGCACGCGCCTAATGAATCATATCCCGCCATATTCAATTGCGCGTTCAGCGAAGCATCCTTTTGCGCGTTCGGGTCAAGGTGATTGACCTTGGCACGGATGGTCAAGCCGCTGGTGTGATCTGCACCTTGTGGAGTGGTCGCATACGTCACGCCCGTCCCTTTGATCGAACGCGGCTCATACGCGGACATGGCTTGTCCCTTCACCGCAGGGACGCGTTCGATGTTGTATTTCTTCCCAACACTGACCGCACCATCCCCAAGCACGCGTCCCAATTCAGAGCCTTTACGGATTTCGTCAATTAGTTTCATTGCCCCAGATTCATCGCCCCATCGCATCAAGCCGGCTTCCGCGGCAACACCGAGCGCGGCCCCGATTTCGATTGAATCGAGTCCCAAATCATTGACCTGCCAATTCAATCGCCCAATCGAATCGAGTGAATCAATTTCAAGGTTTGTGCCCATCAGTCCAATCGTCTCGTACTCCAAAGGTGAGACGATGATCTTGCCATCCTCCCCACCGAATACATTCGAGCATTTGATCGTGCATCCCGCCATGCAGGCGTGCGCAGCCTCAGAAGGTTTGCCGCGTTCCAACGTAAAGGCGCGCAACGCATCGCCGCTGATATTTTCCATTTGCTCAAACGTGCCGCGCGAAAAATTCCGCGCAGGCAATGCCGCAAAACTCTGGCACATCGGCGCGATGGCGGCAGTCCCATAATCGCGATAGGTGATGGATTGCGGATGTTCAAGGACGGATTTTGTATAATCCTTCTGCGCGACCTTGAACGCTTCCGGATCAACTATGGGCGGCTTCTGACCACCAGTGTTGTCGAACACGATGGCTTTTAATCCCTTCGAGCCCATCACCGCGCCGAGTCCGCCACGAGCGGCAATACGCGCAGGGACTCGATCTTTATCGATGTTTTGAATCCCTGCTGCTTTCATCCTCATCTCACCGCCAGGACCTATCATGGAAATTGCAACCTTATCACCGTATTTTGCAAGCAGTTTTGGCGCGGTCGCGTAAACGCCCAAGCCAATCACATCATCTGCACGTTCCCATTTTGCTCCATTGGCAAGTGAAAGGTGCAGAACCCAATAAGCTTCCTCCTTGGGCTGGTCTTCGACGATAAGCGCAAAGATACCCATGTTGGTCATGTGCAAGCCTGTCCGCCCACCCGCGTTGGCTTCCTTGATTCCACCTGTAAGAGGAGATTTTCCGCCAACAGAAATTCTATCGGTTGAGGAGAGCATATGTCCCACCAACAACCCAGGCGCAAAGATAAGTTTATTCCCCACGCCAAGCGGATCACATTTCGCGTCCACTTCATCGAGCAGGATACGAGCTAATAATCCGCGCCCACCGAGTCGTTTCCAAGAATCGGGAACAGGTTCGTGGGTCAGTGTTTGTTCGCGCACGTTCACACGCCAGACTTGGGATTTGTATTCACTCATTGATTTATCCTATTCAAAAAGCGCAGAGACTGCTTCTCGGAAGACTTCTGTGTGGTAATCCACATCGACGTCGGTGACTTCGGGCGAAATCAAAGCCATATTGTGGAACGGCGTCATGAGGATACCACGATTGAGGGTGAAGAGGTGCATGTAACGGTCGAGTTCGTAGTCTATTGCGGCGAAGGCTTCGCCTCCGTTTTTCGGCGGCGTGGGACGAAACCAGTATTCTGAGCGATTGCCAAGCTGCTTGACGATCCAGGGCAATTGATATTGTTTAATTCCTGACTCAACACCTTCAGTGAATCTTTCCTGCAATTTGATTGCCTTGCCGTAAAATTCATCCGTCAACACATTTTGAAGTGTCGCTTTCATCGCGGCAATGGACAAGGCGTTGCCTGCCAGTGTCCCGCCAATGCCGCCGACATCCACGTCGTCAACTGCGAGCTTTTCAGCGAAGGCACGTGAGATTTCCTCGGTGAAGCCATACACCGCGGCGGGCACTCCTCCAGCGAGGGGCTTGCCGAGGGTCAGGAAATCAGGTTGAAGTCCGAATGAAGCGGTGTATCCGCCTGGACCCGCGCAGATGGTGTGAGTCTCGTCAATGATGAGATATGTTCCGTATTTGCGGCTCATTTCTCGCAACGCATCGTGATAGCCAGGGTCGGGATGAATGATACCGATGTTGGTCATCACAGGCTCGGCAAGCACAGCGGCAACGTCGCGCGCAGAGAGCGCAGTTTCGAGCGCAGCGATGTCATTGAATTCAATGACCTTCGTTGTGAGACGCGGATCAATTTGCGGACCCATGTTGTTGGGACGCGACATCGGCGTGCCTTCTTCGTCGAGAACGATGAAGGTCTCATCCACCGAGCCATGATAACAATAGTTGAAGACGAGTATCTTCGGGCGCTGCGTAATCATGCGTGCCATTCGCAAAACAAAACGATTCGCATCGGTGGCGGTGAGCGCGAATTGCCAGGATGGAAGACCGAAGCGGCGTTGCAGTTCTTCACCCACCCATATCACATCTTCATACGGCAACATAAGCGTGATGCCTTTTTGAATTTGTTCGTGAATTGCTTTCACAGTTGCATCAGGCGAATGACCCGTCATTGCGCCTGTATCGCCGAGGCAAAAGTCAACGTAATTATTGTCGTCTACATCGGTGAAGCGCGCGCCTTTGGCGGATTTCACAAAGACGGGAAAGGATCCAGCCCAGCGGATCATCCACAACATCGGCACGCCGCCATGCAGTGACTTGCGCGCGCGTTGATAGAGTTCGTAGGATTTGGGATGACTCTTGTAAAAGAGTTGTTCTTCCAAGGTGAGAAGGGACTCGAGGCGTGAGCGATTCAAAATGTTGGTCATTGATGTTCATCATGAAAAACTGAATCTGTTCAACTAAAACGTTGTAGACCGTATTGCCAAAATAGTGGAATGGCTGTATATTATTTGAGAGGCGCGGGTTTGTATTTTCACAAACTGTCCCATCCGCTGCTTTCTTTTATCAAAACAAAAACAAGAGAGACAATCCATGGAAGATCCAATGCTAGGAAATTTACTTGAGTCATTCAGTCATCAAAACAATCGTTTCAAATTGTTTCCTTATTTCACTGTCTCTTTCGGCGTTTTTCCTTCGGCGCTAAAAACCACTTTGCCCATTGATGGGTCCAAGGAAGTCATAGATTCAGTCCTGACGCATATCGGTCTTGAAAAATTTTCATTTACGCCAGTGTTCAAGAATTGGATCACCGACGATTCAAAAGATGCAAGCATGTCGGACGATTACGCCCATGAATACGTATTCAAAAGCGAATCGGGACAAATGCTTATCCATTTTCTTTCACAATACCAGTCAATCCAGATCCATTTTTTGTACAACTTGAATAACCTTGAATCGGAAAAATGGATCCTTGAAACCAACCATAGCCTTCGTTCAACCTACGGGTCTCAAAAAATGCCCGGGTTCAAGGTGCTTGTAGCGGGGGAAGGCGGATTTTATGCTGAGGATGTGAACACTGTTGATTTCCGATCCATTGACATCAACGATCTGTACAACGATGATTTCGCTGAAATTGACGCGATCATTTCACAGTCGATGACAAAAAACGAGGCGGGCATTGTCCTGCTCCATGGGGAACCGGGGACGGGCAAAACAACCTACATCAAGCACCTGATTTCCAAGTATCAGGATAAGGAATTCATCTTTATTCAAAACGATTTTGTTAGAGATCTCCTCAAACCGTCTTTCATTGCGTTCCTGCTGCACAATAAGAATGCAGTCTTGATCATAGAGGATGCCGAGAAGGTAATCGTCTCACGTGAGAATTCAACCGACGACTCGGTTGTTTCTACAATTCTTCAGCTGACCGACGGGCTCTTTAGCGATTTTCTCAACATCAAAATTATCTGCACCTTCAACACCAATATTGACCACATAGACAAAGCCCTTCTCAGAAAAGGAAGGATGATTGCGAAATACAAATTCACTCCGCTTTCGCATGAAAAGACAGCCTGGCTCGCTCGAAAACTGGGACACGAGAATATCACAGGCAGTCTCACGCTGGCTGACATCTTTGGGCTTGATAAACGCGGGTTTGGTAACACAACCCAAAAAGCAATAGGATTTCCGCAACCATAAACAGGTGAATGCATAGCCTGATTTCTTGCCTACTTCACGACCTCCTTCAACGCTTCACCAAAAATATTTAACCCATCATGGACATGATCGGACGTAACGTTTAGCGGCGGAATCCAACGCAGGGTGTTGTCGTAGGTTCCGCAAGAGAGCAGAAGCAGACCTTTTTCTTCGGCGGAATGAATAACATCCTTGACAAGCTGCTTGGCTTTGTCAGCGCGGTTGTCCACGATGAACTCTGTGCCAATCATCAAGCCAAGCCCGCGCACATCGCCGATCTGCGGATACTCTTCCTGATATTTACGAAGACCCGTCATCAACTGAATACCGCGTTCAGTCGAGTTCTCCAACATTTTCTCATCCCGTATCGCGCGGATGGTTGCAACGGCCGCCGCACATGCGACCGCGTTCCCGCCGTATGTTCCCCCTATAGAACCGACATCCAATTTCAGCATTAGGTCAGTGCGAGTGAAGACGCCTGAAAGCGGCATACCCGAGGCAAGCCCTTTTGCCACAGTAATGATGTCTGGTTCAACGTGGAAATGCTCCATCGCGAACCACTTCCCCGTGCGCCCGAAACCAGATTGGACTTCATCAAAGATAAGCATGATGCCATACTTGTCACAAATCTCGCGCACGCCTTTCATAAATGCCTTCGGGGGCACGACATATCCGCCCTCGCCGAGAACTGGCTCAATCAATATAGCCGCAGTCTCCTTTGGGGCAGTTTGCGAGGCGAGCAGATGCTCGAGTTGCTCCAGTGCGTAGTCGGATGCCTGCGCTTCGGTCATCTTCAAGCGAAAAGCATACGGGAACGGCGCAACAAAAACGCCTGAAGGCAGAGGACCAAAGCCCGTGCGATACACTGTTTTGGATGTGGTCAACACCATCGTGCCAGCGGTGCGCCCATGAAACGAGCCGCTGAACACAATCACGTTTTGCCTGCCTGTTGCAACGCGCGCAATCTTAACCGCGTTCTCAACCGCCTCCGCGCCTGAGTTGGCAAAGTAGAATGAATCCAGGGACGTGGGAACAATCGCGCGAAGTTCCTCGATGAGTTGCAACATCGGTTTATGAATGACAAGATTGGCTTGCGCGTGGAGGAAGAGTCCAGCCTGTTCGCGGATCGCTTCGACGACTTTCGGATGGCAGTGACCTGTATTCGTCACGCCGATGCCGCAGGTGAAGTCAAGCAGTTTGCGTCCATCATCCGTATAGATGTATGAGCCTTCGGCGCGGTCTGCAACAAAGTTGAAGATGCGTGTCCAGACGGGAGCCATGTGAGAGAAGTTTTGTTCGTAGAGTTGATTTGGCATGATATCCTTTTTATGAAAACATTGGTGGTCGAGTAGGCTGTGTTCGTCCGCCATATCAAGACCACCAAGTTTCAAAAGTATTCTTGTTATTGCTGGTTTCGATACGTGGCGCTAAGGTGCCACTACTCAACCACCGAATTATTAATGGTTACGCAGGCAAATATTCCGCCGCCCACTCAATATCAAGTTTGGACAGCGAGTCCTTTGTCGGGACGCCGTTGTTAGTCCAGCCTGCCAGCCTGTAATACTCATCTTTCGCGGATTCAATCTCCTCGTGAGTCAGAGCGATACCCGCTGTGGGACCGACTCCGCCCAAGGCTTTGAAGAATTTCTTGGGCAGTTTATCCGCATTTCGGTCGAGTCCCTCGCGGGCGTTGAATGTGCGGAAAAGATTCAAGCGGCGTTCACCGACAGCCATCAACTCTTCGACAGTGACATCCCAGCCTGTGACCGCGTTGATCATCGCGACGGTTTCAGCGGGCCCGTAAAGCGTCCACGCGGGACCAAATACGAATTGGCAGAGTTCAACCGAGTCAAGCATCGAATAGAAAACTTCAGTGAGATATGCAAAGCGGACTTTTTCCGCCGTGAGGCTATAGCCAGGTTGAGGCGTGCCAAGCCCGATGAGTTTGAGGCGGTTGAGGTTGAGGTCAGCGACGCCTTCTTCGTAATATGGATCATGCTCGCTGGACTGGTGATCCGCGCCAAACGGATTCACAGCGTAAATTAAACCGAGACTGCGTTTTGCCTGTGGCATGTGCGCGGGAGCCTCCGCGCCTTTGACGGTGATGAGGAATTCATCTGAGTTCTTGCCCCAGACTTTCGAGGCGCGCTCGGAACCCGTGCCAAGCGTTTTGCCAAATTCACCTTCGCCATTGAGCATCATCTCAAGCGCCTTGAGCATGGCATCGGCGTCGCCATATTTCAGTTCAAGCCCGCCTGTTTGTTCTTTGGTGATCACTCCGTTTTCGAAACATTCCATTGCAAAGGCAATCGTCGCGCCTGCGGCAATCGTATCCACCGCATATTCATTGCACATTTGATTCGCAGTCGCAATCGCTGCCATATTATTGATGCCGCAATACGAGCCGAACGTTCCAAGCGTTTCATATTCGGGGCCGCCATATTTCGGGTCGGCGCGATACGCGCCTTCCTTGATCTCAACCACACGCTTGCATCGGACGATACAGGCGAAGCATGTGTCGCGCTCTTTCAAAATGGTCTCGACCATGCGCGCGCCGCTGATATCTTCGCAATGCTCAAACTGGCCTTCAGTGTAATTGCGAGTCGGCAAAGTGCCAGCCATATTTTGGAACAGCACAACTGTTGCCGTGCCTTCCGCCGCAAGACCAGGCATGTCGGGATTATCGGGAAGAATCTTCGGACCCGTTTTATTCAACGCTATCAGTGCCTTTGAATCTGCAAGTGTCGGTTTCTTTTTGCCGCGCACCACCACCGCCTTGAGATTCTTGGACGCCATCACAAGCCCCATGCCCGTGCGTCCATTATTGCGGTTCGCCATCGAAACAAGCGACGAAAAAATCACGCCCTTCTCCGCCGCAGGTCCGTGTTGCAGAACTTCAATTTTCTTGTCGCCCAATTCTTCTTTCAAAATATCTTCCGCTTCCCCCGTCTTCTTGCCCATCAAATGCGCGGCGTCGCGCAATTCAAACTCACCATCTTTGATCCACAAATATACAGGCTTAGCAGATTTGCCTTTTATCACAAGCCCGTCAATGCCCGCGAACTTCATCTCGGCTGGGAAGAATCCACCGCCCTGCGAATCGCCGATGCCGCCGCTGATTGGCGATTTCGCATTCGCATTGATTCGGCTTTGTCCAGAGATCGCCGCGCCCGTTGTTACGCCCGTCATCAACGTCAACACATTATCGGGTCCAACGGGGTCCGCGCCCTTCGGCATGTCGCGCAAAATGTAGTACATGCCCATCGCACTCCCGCCCATATACTTGCGATAGAAAGCCTCATTCGGCTCTTCCACCGTCAACGCGCCGTTCGTCAAATCCACGTGCAAAATCTTGCCGTTATATCCGTTTGGCATGGCGACCTCCGTTTTGGTTTATTTTGCTCTCAGACCCTAAAGGTTTCGGAAACCTTTAGGGTCTCCTTGATTTTTCAATTATACAAGCGCGTTGGACTTAACACAACAGGCATTTTCAGACGGAGGGTGCGTCGCACCGCACCGACAGGAGAAACTACCTCTTTGAGATTGACTCAGCTCAGGGAGACTTTCTGCCCGACAGAGTGCGACGCACTCGCGGTTAATCCCTCAAAGCCTTCTCCTCCATCTTCGGCTTCGAACCAATCTCCACCAACTGCACTTGCACTTGATAGCGTTTTTCGCCGATTTGGATTTTGCCCATTCCGAAAAATCCTCTTGAACCAGTCTTGAAGAGTTTTTCCGCGGCGGTCAACATGCCGACTACCTGGTCGTTATCCTTGATCTCAACTGAAAGCATGATGATTCTCCTTTGATGTCCATGATTCTCTCACCTGCCACAGAGACCACAGAGTTCTCTGATTTTTTCTCTTGTTTTCTGTGCGAACTCTGTGGCTAAACATGTAAAGTGACTACTTTGTCATTTCCTTAATTCCATATGGAAACCCATACCCCGCCATCTTCTCCATGAACGGGACAGGTTCGAAGGCCTCGGGACCCAGCACGCCAACACCTTGCCAAATTCCGTGTTCGATTAAATCCATCGCGATCACCGCGCTAAATGCTGTCTGCGCCACAACTGCCTGACAACCCCACTTCGCCATACACTCCTGATTGTCTGCGACTTGATAAAGGTAGATTTCTTTCTTCTTTCCATCTTTCGTACCCTTCACCCACGTCCCCGCGCAGGTCTTGCCGTGCATCTTTTCGCCGAGATGCGCGGGGTCGGGCAGAGACGCGGCAACCACGTCACGCGGCGCGACTTCAACGCCTTTAACTTTTATCTTCTCTTTATTATCCAATCCCAATTTGTGAAGTGTCTTTAGCACTCCAATGAATTCATCGCCAAGTCCATACTTGAATGTGACGCGTTTTGTTTTCACCCAGCGCGGCACAAGCAGGACCTCTTCATGCTCCACGTTGACCACTTCAACGGGACCAATTTCAGGGAAGTCAAATACTTCGGGTTCTGAAAATGGCGCGGTTGTGAACCAGCCTTTATCTTTCTCCCAAACAATCGGCGGATTCAAACATTCTTCAATCGTCGTCCAAATCGAGAAACTGGGCGCGAAGTCGTAGCCATCAATCGTGATGTCCCCGCCATCGCGGATGCCAATCTCCTCGATTTCGTCAAAGAGATGATCTTGAGCATAACGCGCAAAGACATCGGCCATGCCAGGTTCCACACCAAAACCGACGAGCGCAAGCAAGCCTTTCTTTTCCCAGTCTTTGGCTTTGTCGAATTGATAATCGCCTAACTTGACTCCCGTCTTGTTGAACGGGTCGGTTGGATGCGGCTCGGATAACGTCATCGCCATATCCATATACTTCGCGCCGACGTTGTACGCCGCATCGAATATTTGTTTGTTGAAGAGCGGATCAACGGCGTTCATGAGCAGGTCAATGTTGTATTTCTTTGCAAGCGCTTCAATATTTTCCTGCTTGCTTGCATCAATGAATTCAATGGGGAATCGTTTTTGGTCCCCCAGCTTCTTTTGCACTTCTTCAGCGCGTTTGATATTGTAGTCAGCTAACACCATCAATTCCATCCACCCGCGTGGTTTTGCAATTGCGGCGATGGCTTCCCCTACTCCCCCCGCTCCTACGAGTAAGACTCGCATAAACTCCTTTCAGATGGCTCCGCCTTCCTTTTATGTTTGGGGGCGGACAAGATTAGTTTAACGAGATCAGTTTCGAGTTAAGAATGACGCGGGTTTACATCCAGAAGAATCTGCCCGAGGGCTTCCCATTCGCCGTCGGGCAGATTCAAAACACGAACTTAGTTGCCACCCTTCACTTCCACCCAGATGTCGTCGTAAAGCGGAGTGGCATCACCGACATCGGCAATCCCGTGTCCGTTAGCCACAGCCTCTGCAGGCGGATTGGTGATCGGCGAATCAGCATAAGCCGAATACACGTCAGGATGGTTTGCCTTGGCATACTCCAGCGCGGCTCTGTTCGGGTTGGTGTACGTGTAATCAATCAATGTCAGCCAGAAAACATCACCTTGCATTGTGTAGTTCAACCACGCGTAGGCGGCATCGGCGTGAGCCGCGCCATCCAGCATGACCCAGTTATCCTGCCAGAGGATTGCGCCCTCAGTTGGATAGATATACTGAATAGCGGGGTTTTCCTGCTGCGCAGCCAGCGCTTCGAACGTCCAGGTCATTCCCAGGTCCACGTCGCCTGCAATGAGAGCGGTCTTCGGACTGTCGCTGTCAAAGACTTTGATGTTCGGAACGAGTTCAGCGAGTTTGGCTTTTGCCTCTTCAAGTTGAGCAGGGTCGGTCGTATTGACATCGTATCCGAGGGTTAGGAGCGTCAAGCCAATGACCGCGCGGGAATCATCCAGGAAGATCATCTTCCCAGCATATTCAGGCTTCCACAAGTCCGCCCAGGATTGAGGAACATTCTCGACCTTGTCTGTATTCACTACGATCGCGTCGGTCCCGGCAAGATAAGGGACACTGTATTTGTTACCGGGGTCAAAATCCCGGTTCATCCAGCCTTCATCGAAGTTGACCATGTTCGGCATCCTCGAATGATCCAATTCCTGCAACAGGTTCTGGCGGATCATCAAGCCAACGATATAGTCGGTCGGCTGAGTAAGATCGTAGGCTGTACCACCGGCGGAGAGCTTGGCATACATTTCTTCGTTGCTGGAATACTCATCACGATTCAACTTGATATCGTATACCAACTCGAAACAATCCAGCATATCCTGCGGGAAGTATTCCGTCCAGACAAAGAGGTTCAACTCTGTTGAGGTCACTTCCACACGTGGACTCGGTTCAGGACACTCAAAGCCAGTGGATGTGACTTTGGGTCCGCTGGGGGCTTCTGTCGCGGCAGGTGTCCCACCGCCACAGGCGACAAGCACCATGCTGGCAGCGACGAACAACCCCAGCAATTTCATGATATTTTTCTTGCTCATCTCTTCCTCCTTTAGAAGATATTGAACTTTGGCTACGCGGTTGCCCGCGAAATACCTGAATTAGTATTATTTCCTCTTTTCAGATGTTGAATGAAAGAAGAAAGCAGAATGAGGAGGGCTAATGTTGTGGCGTTTGTTCGCGGCTCTGAATCCACTGTAATAACAGGACAACGGAAAAGACCGTCAAAATCCAAACCGTGGACAAGGCGTTGACTTGCGGCGTGATGATGCGTCTCAATAAGCCATAAACGTAGATTGGTAAGGTAGTTGAGCCCGGACCATTCGTAAAGAACGTAATCACAAAGTCATCGAGCGACAACGTGAAAGCCAGCAAGCCGCCAGAGAGAATCCCAGGCAATATCATGGGAAAAGTCACGCGACGGAAGGTCGTCCACTCGTTCGCGCCCAAATCCATGGCGGCTTCTTCAAAGGATTTATCAAATCCTTGCAAGCGCGCCTGAACGACGAGCGTTACAAAAGGAACACTAAAGGCAATGTGACTCACGATCACGGTGCCGAGTCCCAAGCTGAGTCTTGAATCGCCTGTCAATCCGAGCGAACCGTTAATTACTCCGAACAACTGACTGAAGAGAGTCAAAATGCCAATACCCATCACAATCTCAGGGATGACAATGGGGATATAGAGCGAGAGTTGCGAGAAAGGTTTGAGTTTGAATTCATAGCGTTGAAGTGAAAGCGCCGCCATCGTGCCGATAATTGTGGAGATGAGAGTCGAGATAATCGCGATGGTCAAGGTGTTGCGTGCCGCTTCCGTGACATCCTTATTTTTCGAGAGTTCACAGAACCAATGAAACGGTCCGCATGGACTGGACTTTACCAAACTGCCTTCCATTACAACACTCTCGCTGAACTTTGGGACGAAGCCTTCAAAGGTGACGTTCGCGCGCGAGGCGTTGAAGGAAAACAAAATCAAAACGATGATGGGCGCGTATAAAAACACGTACACCAGCATGGCGGAAGAGAAGATAAAGGGATGACGGCGATGAGGGTTCATCCCGCACACTCCATTTCAAATAAGGTTGTAATGTGCGGGATCACCCCGCTACTTACATGGTTCAATTGATGAGGTAGCGGGGTCATGCGGCAACAATCTCCTCTCCGAAGCCAAACTTGCGCGTGTAGAAATACGTGACGATCAGAGTCATAATCATCAGGATGAGAGACGCGGCGCTCCCGAAGGTTGGGTCGCGCGCGTCGAGGAACTGGCGTTGAATGAGATTACCCACGAGAATCACCTGCCGCCCGCCAAGAATATCAGAGACGATGAACGTTCCCATCACAGGGATGAACACAAGGATGGTCCCCGCCACAACGCCAGGCATGGAAAGCGGTAAAGTGACTCGCGCAAATGTTTTGATGGCGCTCGCGCCCAAATCTGCCGCGGCTTCATAAAGCGAGTTGTCAATTTTTTCGAGCGATGTGTAAATGGGCAAAATCATGAACGGCAAAAATTCATAGACCATGCCCACCAGCACCGCGCCTGGGGTGTACAACATTTCCAACGGCGTGAACGGGATATTGAGCAAACCCGCAAACCATCCAAGAATCAGGTTGATAACGCCCTGCGTGCGGAGCAACATCATCCAGGCGTAGACGCGGATGACGAAGTTTGTCCATAAAGGAATCAGCACCATGAATAAAAACGTGTTTCTTTGTTTCGGATGCGCACGCGCAATAAAATATGCCAGCGGATACGCGAGCGTAATCACCAATACCGTCGTGTTGAATGCCAGCGTAAGTGAACGCCACAAAATCTGCACGTACAACGGATTGAAGCATGAAGCCTGCCCGTTATCACAGTCGGTGCTGAAACCAATCAAGCGGGCGTAATTATCCAATGTAAATGTGTAAATCACATCGCCATCGGGACTGCGTTTGCCGAATGAAATGATGGACGTAAGTATCAATGGAATAATCAATAATCCAATCATCCATAACAACGTTGGTGTTGCGAGCAATGTACCCTGCGCCGATTTGTTTTCACGCAATCGTTTCAACATGGCGTTAATCCTTTTTCACCACGAGAAGATTCTCGGGCATCATCACAAGCAAAATATCCTGACCAATCGTATAGGACAAACTCGGGTCAAGCCGCGAAATGCGATTCTGTTCCACCACTTTCAATTGCTTGCCTTTTACGTTCGTAAACACGTGCGTATCCGAACCGATGTACACCGTATTCGTCACTTTGCCGCTGAACGAATTTTGATTTGTCGCCTTATCCGCAATGCGGATTTTCTCAGGGCGAATTGACACGACGACTTCCTCGCCGTTGACCAATCCCTCCGAGACGGGCAGACCGACTACTTCCTCCTCCAACGCGGGGATGAAGACCCTCGCTTCATCTTTGGATAACGACTTGATTGTGCCTTCGAGGAAATTCGACTCCCCGATAAAGTCTGCCACGAATCGATTCGCGGGTCTTTCGTACACCTCAACGGGAGTCCCCATTTGCTGAACCTTGCCCTTGCTCATCACCGCGATTCGGTCAGACATCGTGAGCGCTTCCTCCTGGTCATGCGTCACGTAAATAAATGTAATGCCAAGTTGTTGTTGAAGCGCTTTGAGTTCGAGTTGCATCTCTTTGCGAAGTTTCAAGTCCAGCGCGCCAAGCGGTTCATCAAGTAACAGCACATCCGGCACTTTGACCAGCGCCCGCGCCACTGCCACGCGTTGCTGCTGTCCGCCTGAGAGTTGTTTCGGCTTGCGGCGTTCCATGCCAGTCAGTTGTACCATTTCCAATGCGTGCTTGACGCGTTTTTCAATTTCATCCTTTGGCGCGCCTTCCATTTCCAATCCGAATGCGACGTTTTGGAAAACAGTCAGGTGCTGAAAGAGCGCATAACTCTGAAAAACGGTATTCACTTTTCGCTGGAACGGAGGCGTATGTCCCATTGCTTTCCCCTCAATATACACTTCACCTTCAGTGGGCCACTCAAACCCCGCAATCATCCGTAGAGACGTGGTCTTCCCGCAGCCCGAAGAACCAAGCATCGAGAAGAACTCGCCATTTTTGATTTGCATGGTCACGCGGTCAACGGCGTTCAGGTGATTGCCCTCAGGTGTTACAAACTGTTTTACTACGTCGCGCATCTCAACTGCAAACTCACTGGTCATCTCTCTTCTCCTCAGAACCGGATGTGTTTATTTTACTGGTATTTCAAACTCTGGAGTCGGACAGCAAGCTGTCCGAGTTTGTCCAACGGCAAGCCGTTGGACTCCAGAGTTAAAGCATCTTCGCCACAACGCCAACCGCATCAGCCAAACGACTCAGACCTTCGTCAATCTCTCCCTGTGAAATGATCAACGGTGGCTCGATGCGAATTGTTTGCGCGTTGGTGAGTGTGCCAGCCACCAACACGCCACGCTTGAACAATTCTGCTGCAACTTTATAACCCAACTCAGGCGTATGAAAATGCTGACCAATCAACAAG
>CAZIYY010000007.1:15586-23635 GCA_964543585.1 uncultured Anaerolinea sp.
CTTCTTTATAGACATGTGGGAACTCTTGCGCAAGCTCATCCACTCTCTCTTTGAGATACGCGCCTTTTTGAGCGGAGGCCTCCCACAAACGGTCGCGCAGAATCACATTGATGGTAGCAATCGCGGCGGAACAAGCCAGCGCATTACCGCCTGTTGTCGTCGTGTGCATAAACGGATTCGGATACATCATCGGCTTGAAGATTTCTTCGGTGGTGGTCACCGCGCTGATCGGCATCACGCCTCCACCGAGGGATTTGGCGGTGGCAAGGATATCGGGCGCGACATCCCAATGGTCAACGCCCCACAGCCTCCCCGTCCGGCCAAGACCCGTTTGCACTTCATCCGCGATTAATAGAACACCATACTTCTGCGTCGCGGTACGCACGCGCGGCCAGAAATCATCTGGCGGAACAATCGCGCCCGCCTCGCCTTGAATCGGTTCAAACAAAACGCCGGCCACACCGATCCCAACTTTGTCACAAATTTCGAGCTGCTGTTCGACCGCGCCCGCATCACCAAACGGGACGTGATAAACGATTCCGCCATACAACAACCCCATCGCCTGACGATAGTCCGCTTTGCCCATCATCGAAAGCGAACCCATCGTCTTGCCATGAAACGCCTTGACCGCCACAATGAATGCGGATTTGCCAGTATAAAGTTTTGCAATTTTTATGGCGGCTTCAATCGCCTCCGTTCCGCTGGCGGCGAACCATGAATATTTCAAATCGCCTGGCGTGATGTCAGCCATCAGTTTGCCAAGCACGCCGCGCAGAGGGTCAATCAATTCCTGGCTGGGCATGGGACTGCGCTTCACTTGCGCGATGACCGCCTCCACAACATCGGGGTGACACCAACCCAAATCCAACGCACCAAAACCGCCGAGCCAATCAATATATTCACGCCCCATCACATCCGTAAACGTGGAGCCTTTGCCCGACCACTCGACAGAAGCCCAATCGCCCGCCTCCGTGACGGACTTGCGATACTCCAACCAGCCGCGATTGAAATGCTCGGCGAAGTTGTGTTTCGATTCATCAATAATCCATTTGGCTTGAGTGTCATCAGGAAAGTATTCCTGTTTGATGATGTCAAGCCATTGGGATGAATAGGATAGCGCGTTGTCGAAATTGCTCATAAATTCCTTACATCCATAATTCGGTGGTCGAGTAGGGCGAAGCCCGTATCGAGACCACAGGTTTTCAAAAGTATTTTGTAACAAGAATTGCTTTACGGCGTGGTGGTTTCGATACGACCTGCGACGAGCACGCAGGTCTACTCAACCACCGCATTTACCAATTACTCAATCTCGATTCTCTACTTCTCAGAATTTCCTCGTCCACTCCTTAGGCCAGCGCTCCACCACAACTTTCTTCTGCGTGAAGAACTCGACCGCGTCCGTGCCCTGCCCGTGCATATCGCCAAAGAACGATTCTTTCCATCCACTGAATGGGAAGAACGCCATCGGCGCGGCGACACCGATGTTGATTCCAATGTTGCCCGCTTCGGCTTCGTATCTAAACTTGCGCGCTGCCGAACCGCTCGACGTAAATAGACTCGCCTGGTTGCCATATTGCCCGCTGTTGACCAACTCAATCGCCCCATCCACCGTTTCCACGTGCATAAGACTCAACACGGGTCCAAAGATTTCTGTCTTTGCGATTTCACTTCCACGCGGGACATCTGCCAAAATCGTGGGCTTGACGAAATTTCCGCTCTCGTAGCCTTTGATTAAAGTTCCGCGTCCATCCACGGGGACAGTTGCTCCTTCTTTGACGCCGAGACTAATCAACGATTCGACTCTCGCCTTTGACGCGGCGTTGATGACGGGTCCCATCTGGACGCCTGAGTCCAAACCGTAGCCGACGACGCGAGAAGTGGCCGCGTCGCATATCGCTTCGGTAAATGTATTTCGCGCCTCAGCCACCGTCACCGCGAAAGAGACTGCGAGACAGCGTTGACCCGCGCATCCGAAGGCAGAGTCTGCGATGATTTTTGTCGCCATGTCCATATCTGCATCGGGCAACACAATGACGGGATTCTTCGCGCCGCCCTGCGCCTGTACGCGTTTCCCATTCGACGCGGCGCGCGCATAAAGATATTTCGCGGTCGCGGTCGAGCCGACAAACGTGACCGCGCGAATCGAAGGATGGTCAAGAATTGCATCAACGGTTTCCTTCGCGCCGTTCACCAAATTGATAACGCCTTTTGGAAAGCCAACTTGCTCGATGAGTTTTGTGACGAACTGCATCGTCATCGGAACTTTTTCAGAAGGCTTCATGATGTAGGTGTTGCCGCACGCAACCGCGTAAGGCAAATACCAAAACGGAATCATGCCAGGGAAATTGAACGGCGCAATCGTGGCGCACACACCGACTGGCTGGCGCAGCATCATCTCGTCAATGCCTGGCGCAATGTCTTCGACAATTTCGCCTTTCATCATCATCGGCATCCCGCAAGCGACTTCCACATTTTCAATCGCGCGCACCATCTCGGCTTTGGCTTCGTCAAATGTCTTGCCCGCTTCGTTGGTAATAAGTTTGGCAATCTCATCGTGATTGGAACGCATGAGGTCGCGCAACTTGAACAGATATTGCACGCGGTCATTGACGGGCATCCGCCGCCATTCGGTTAACGCGTCGCTCGCGGCTTTGGCGGCGGTATCCACCTCATTCACACCGCAAAGAGGCGTACGGGCAATCACTTGTCCCGTCGCGGGGTTGATGACATCGAAATATTCTTTGACGTTGGGCTTCACCCATTCTCCGTTTATATAGTTTAAGATTTCCATTTTCGCTCCAAACTTATTATTTCATCGCGGGTTGAGTAGGCGGCGTTCGTCCGCCGTATCGAAACCCGATACATACAATCAATTTTATTTTGCTTACCCGCTCCGGTTTCGATACGCCCTTCGCAACGAACGCTCAGGGCTACTCAACCATCGCTTTACACAACCATCTTATCCATCAACTCCGCCAGCCCTTCATCCAGCAGGTTCAATCCTTCATCCAATTGTTCTTCTGTAATTATCAAGGGCGGAACAACAAACAGTATATTCTTGAAATTGAACACATAGACACCATTGGCAAGCATAAAATTCCTGATTGGCGTCAAATCCATCGGCTCTTTTGTTGTGCGGTTCTTCACGAGTTCGAGAGCCGAGAACATACCGATATAACGAACATCACCCACAGAAGGATGTTTGGCTTTCAAATCTTCCAAGCGTTTACCAAGATGCTTTCCCACCTTTTTGGCATTCTCGAAAATCTTGTCTTCTTCATAGGCCTCAATTGTCGCTAACGCGGCGGCACAAGCCAGCGCGTGACCCGAATATGTAAGTCCCGCGTAGAGCATCTTGTCATCAAAGAATTTTGCAATCTTCTCACGGACAATCACAGCGCCAAGTGGAACATAGCCCGATGTGATTCCCTTCGCTGTTGTGATGATGTCAGGGACGACGTTCCAGTTATCCACGGCGAACCATTCGCCCGTGCGACCCCATCCGCTCATCACTTCGTCCGAGATAAGCAATATTCCATACTTATCACAAATCTCGCGCATACGGGGCCAGTACTCATCGGGCGGGATGATGAGTCCGTTTGTGCCTGTTACGCCTTCGAGGAAAATCGCCGCAATCTGGTCGGGACCTTCGTGCTGAATCACTTCTTCCACATGGCTGATACACTCGCGATGGCAAGTCTCAATCGTCCACCCGAACGGACAACGGTAACAATATGGGTCAAGGAAGTGGACAACTCCTGAAATCGCAGGCTCGGCAGGCAAGCGGCGATAATCGCCTGTCAATGCCATCGCGCCGTGTGTCGCGCCGTGATAGGAACGATAACGCGCCAGGATTTTATGTCTGCCTGTATAGAAGCGCGCAATCTTGATCGCATTCTCATTTGCTTCCGCTCCGCCCAGAGTGAAGAATGTTTTCTTCAAATCCCCTGGCGTGACTTCTGCCAGTTTCTTTCCCAATAAACCGCGAGGCTCTGTTGCCATGCCAGGCGCGGCAAAAGTCAATTGCGCGGCTTGGTCTTGAATCGCTTTCACCACTTTGGGATGTTGATGTCCCACATTCGTGTTCACCAACTGCGACGCAAAATCAAGATAACGTTTTCCGTCCGCATCCCAAAAATATGCTCCCTCTCCCTTCACCATTGGAATCGGATTCACCTGTCCCTGATTGGACCAGGAGAAGAAGGTATATTCCTTGTTGAGGTCAATGATTTCTTTTGAGGTTAGTTTGGTCATAGGAGCTCCTCGGTGGTCGAGTAGGTCGAGGCGATAGCCGAGACCGTACCGAGACCACCAGTTACAAGAGTTATTTTTGTAACAAGATTACTATGTTTACTTGCTGGTTTCGATACGACCTTCGCAACGAACGCTCAGGTCTACTCAACCAGCGGATTTACTTCTTAACTTCCTTCACAATCTCCGCATACACATTCAACGTCTCATCAACATCTGCATCGGAATGTTCATAGCACATAAACCACGGTTCGCGTGCGTCGTGGTCGGGCATCACGCCTCGTTCGATCGCTTTCTCTGTAAGCCTGAGATACAAATCATGGTCGCTGTTCGCCCAATCGCGTTGACAGGTCACAGAGTCTATATTCAACGAGAATGAGAACATTGCAGGATAACCAGTCATCACAATGGGAATATCGTTCTCTTCAAAGATATCCTTCAAGCCATCCATCAATCGCTGTCCACGCTGCGCGATAGTTTTCAAAATCGGTTTTGATTTCAACAGACTCAAAGTTGCGTATGCGCCAGCTACTCCTGGCTTGTTGTTGGTGTACGTCCCACCTTGCGCCACGCCCTGTCCGATAATGGACATGATTTCCTTCTTGCCGCCGAACGCCGCGATGGGGTATCCATTGCCGAGAGCCTTCGCGTACGTCGCGAGGTCAGGTTTGATGCCGTAATATTCCTGCGCGCCGCCGTTTGCGATTCTAAATCCCGTTTTCACTTCATCGAGAATAAACACACATTCATATTCCTCGGTCTTCTTGCGGATGAGTTGCAAGAATCCATCCTGCGGATTGATGGCCGCACAGTTTCCCTGACACGGCTCGGAAATCACCGCTGCAATCTGTTCGCCATACGAACGCATCACGCGTTCAAAGCCTTCAAAATCGTTGAATGGAAGCGTGATGATAAACTCGCGCATAGACTTGGGAATTCCTGATGAGGCAGGCACGGGGATTGGACTGCGCCGATTTCCGTATGCTTCCACAGGTGCGTAAGTTGACCATAATGTATGGTCATGGAATCCATGATAATTGCCTTCAAACTTCAATATCAAATCACGTCCTGTATACGCGCGCGCCACACGAATCGCGTGCATGGTTGCTTCGGTTCCAGAACAAGCAAAACGAACCATCTCAACGCAAGGAGCCATGTCAATGATCATCTCGGCGACCGCCACTTCCAGTTCGCCTGTCATCGCAAAGAGAATCCCTTTTTGAATCTCTTCGATTACTTTTTGGTCAACTTCATTGTATGAATGTCCGAGAATAATGGGGCCAAAGGCCATGCGATAGTCAATGTATTTCTTTCCATCCACGTCCCAAAGATATGCGCCCTTTGCTTTTTCGACATAAGGCGTAATCCCCTCGCCCCAAAAACGAAAATTGGAATTCACCCCCAATGGCATCACTTCCTGGGCACGTTTCTGCAATGACTGCGTCTTTGAACCAAACATGAATTTTCCTCCAAATGGATTAATCTGTTGTGGTGGCGATTTCTTTCTCAGAAATCTCGCGGAGAATGTTTTCGGGCACGCGCCACTGATACACATCCTTCAGAATCAGCGGCACAATGGAAGTGGTCGTCTTGCGAACGCCTGGGACTTTACGGACCACCTCGGTAACGAAGTGATAAATCTCGGCTGTGTCCTTTGCAACAATCTGAATACTCACATCGGATTCTCCGATACCACAGGCGACATAACTGATGTTATCGAACTCCGCCATCTTCTTCGCGACTTCAAGGATTCGATCAGACTCGACCTCCATCCACACATCTGCGATTGTGGTTAATCCAAAAGCTTGGGGTTTGGCTACCGCGCTTACCCGCACGATCCCTTCATTCACCATGCGGTCAATGCGATAACGAACGGCGCGCTCCGAAATATCCTCGAGGCGGCGCGCAATCTCCGAAGCGGGCATACGCCCGTCATCAAGAAGCAGATTGACGATTTTTATATCAATATTGTCGAAATGATACATGGTTTTTCCATTTTACTTCCGAAAGCGACAAAGGCATCGTAAATATACATCAGTACGAACAGATAAGTCAAGTTCAATCGTGAGTCTTTGCCAATTGAGTGGTTGCGCAATTTGCAATAACTCAATCTTCCATGTGTAAGCCAGCGGAACCATAAAATGACCTCAGAATCGTGATGCAGGTTTACAAACACCCTTCAGTACCCATTGAAACAGATTTCACATTGACGCATGTTTGTCGTACAGGTATAATCATTTCTTGGCATTATCTCAATCACGCAGGAGCAAAATTATGGAAACATCGAACATCGCGTCCGCAACGACGCTAGAACCAAAATCAAAATTGAGCGGGAAAGTATTAAAGACAACCCTTGCAGGCGCGCTGGTTGACGTTGGCCAAAACATACCGGGAGTCATCCACATCTCGCAATTGAGTGAGGACTCCGTGAATAAAGTGGAAGATGTTGTGCAGGAAGGACAAACCGTAGACGTGTGGGTACGCCGAGTGAAGAAAGACCGCATCGAACTTACGATGATCAAGCCGCTCGCCCTCGAATGGAAAGAGATCGAACCTGATATGGTGGTGAAGGGCAAGGTCGTGCGCCTTGAGGCGTACGGAGCGTTTGTTGATATCGGCGCGGAACGTCCTGGCATGATCCATGTGAGTGAGTTGGCGCATGGCTACGTAAAAACCCCCGGCGAAATTGTGAAGGAAGGCGATGAAGTCGAAGCAAAAGTACTGGATGTAAATCGCAAGAAGAAGCAGATCAAGTTGAGCATGAAGGCGCTTGAGGCGGAGGTCGAAGAATTCAAGCCAGTAGTGAAGAAGGAAGACAAAAAACGCCGTGACAAGCGCGGGCACAAGAAAGAGACGGTAGAGTCCGTTCAGCAGGAAGAGGCAAAAGAGGCGGAACTCACGGGCATGCAGATCGCATGGCAGGAAGCGCTCAATAAAGCCAATGCAGACAAATCCTTCAAAGTGAAACGTATAAAGTCCGGTACATCGCAGGAACAGGAAGATATTCTCAACCGCACACTCGAAAAGCGACTCCCAACCGGCGGATAGACAAACAGAAAATTAAAAGAGCGAGTCTTATTTCGGCTCGCTCTTTTAGTTTAAACTGATGTATCACTCATATATCTCGCAAAGGCTTCCGGCTTCAAAAACAGAAGAATGAATATTGCCGAGAAAAACCCGCCAAGATGAGCCCAATGATTTACACTGTAGTCTGCTTCTCTTCGCAATATTTGGATGGCAGGAATTATTTGAATCGCAACGAAATACAACACGATCCAAATAGCGCGAATGCGAGGCCAAAACGGGATGATGCTCAGAAAAACCAGCGTACGAATACGACCTCCGGGATACAAAAGCAGGTAAGCGCCCATTAAACCAAAGATTGCACCGCTTGCCCCAACGCCCGGAGTGGGAGAATCGTACAACACCAAAGTAAAAAAGATGTGCGCCGATGTCCCTGCCAGCAAGTAGAATCCCAGAAAACGCCACGGACCGCAGGCATCTTCCACGCGTCTGCCAAAAACCCACAAAGGAAGCATATTCCCAACCAAATGCAGAAGACTGCCATGCAAAAACATGGCTGTGATATTAGAGAGAGCGCCAGCGCCTTTTGCGCTTAAGATGAGGGTGGGAGTCGCGGCATACTTCATAAAGAACGCCCAATAATTATCCTTCACGACAAAAACTTCAATATAGTAAAAGAAACAGTTAACAATGATGAGCAAGACTGTAACAATAGGAAAAAACGAATAGCGATTGGGCTCTGTATCATTCAATGGCAGCATATCGTCACCAGGG
>CAZIYY010000007.1:23645-52124 GCA_964543585.1 uncultured Anaerolinea sp.
TTGGGAGGGATTTGAAAGACGCGCAACCGATTAATCGAATCCAGGATCAACAAACCATGTGGGATGATGACCAACAACCAGCCAGCGACAGCGGTAGTCATACGGGCAAAACCGGACCCACTCCCCTCCTCCAAAAACAACTTTTGCCAGATCACATGCCGTGAACGGACTTCTGAAATCGCGAGCAAAAAGCCACCCAACAGAACCCAGGGAAAGTCAAGCCATAAATACAATATGGGATGGGCAAAAGGATTTAACCCGACCTGTATAAAGGCAAGACTTAAATATAACAGGGGCCAGGTAAACGTCAGGCGGGCTATGGTAGAGGCAGGCGCTACGTATTGGATTCTCTCATCCTGCAAGCGTTCAATACGGACAATTTGCTTGTAGATATGATCAAACTCTCTTGAGTTTTTCACTTTTGCGGCTTGCTCTTTGTAAGCCTCCAGCGATTCTCTAAACTTTCCCTCTTGTTCCAATTGTTCTGCGAACTGCAATGGATTCGTTTTCGGATGCCGGGGCGCTTCAGGAATTACTCCGGTCTCTGCATTGGAGGCATTAATCGGGCTTTCATGCTCCACGGCAGCGACTACATCATCGGTTTTCTTCTGCGCGAGGAGGGCATTCTTTTGGAGTTGAAGTTTCGCCAGATACCTCCTCGTTCTCTCGTTGGCTGGGTTGATCGTCAATACATTTTCACAGGCAATGATCTGATCCTCGAGCGAATCAACAAGCCCGCTAAGCCACATCCAAGCTATTTCATTGCGCGAATCGATCTCAATCACCATGAGCAACAAACTACGCGCGTCATCCCTGCGGCCCGCGCGCGCCGCCTCGATTGCCTGACGAAGAAGATCTGGTGGCGACATGCCGATTATTTCTTCCCTTCTGAATTTTCCCACAACCCTCTTAAAAATTTCTCCTTATTTGCGGAACGGGCCGTTTTGCCGCTCGATGTTTTCAGAATCCATTTTGGTCCTACAACTTTTACGTATCGCAACGCAATTGCAGAATTTTTCGTGACATGAAGGCGTATCGCGTCGGCAACGTTCTGTTGTTCATCGGCATCCTCTGAGTCGACCTCTGCAATGATGACAACTTCCTCCGTCCCTTGCGTTTCGTCGAACATGCCAAATGCCACCGAGCGCCCTGCATGCACGCCGGGGATTTCGTAGGTCAGCATCTCCAAATCCTGCGGATACACGTTCTTCCCGCCCACAATTATCATATCCTTCTTGCGCCCCGAGACAAAGAGCTCGCCAGTTGAAATATATCCATAATCGCCAGTCAAATACCACCCATCCAAAAAAGCCTTTTCAGAAAGATCAGGGCGATTGTAATAACCGTTCAACATGCAATCGCTGCGCAGAGCAATCTCGCCTATCTTGCGTTCAGGCAATTCATCCCCTCGCTCATTGACAATCTTTACTTTGACGTTGGCAAGCGGACGACCCGACGACATCATTTTCATGGATGGACGTCCGTCAAGCAGACTCTTCGCAACGCGCTCAAGCATGAATGCGTCCCGGTCAATTTCATCCACCACCGGCGCGCTCCCCAATAGGCTTTGGGTTACGCTGAAAACGTTTTCTGCCATCGCGTAGGAAGTTTGGAGCGCCTCATGCTTCAAGCCGTACTCCTTAAACCGTTCATAAAAAGCCTGGTGACTCTCCCAGCGGACAGGTTCGGAACAATTGATGATGGCGCGTAAAGAAGATATATCCACGCCTTCAAGATGACGATCACGAATTTTTTGGGCGGAAAAGTTGTAGGCAAAATTCGGCAGCCACGTAAGCGTGCCGCGATATTTTGAAACAGATTGCATCAACCGATACGGTGCGCGCACCCAGTCAAACGGAGACATTAACACCAGCGGCACACCCGACAAAACCGGCATGATGAATCCGGCAATCAACCCCATATCGTGATAAAGAGGCAGCCAGGAAACAATCACATCCTTTTCATTGAGCGATAACGATTGACCATAAGCATCGAGTTGATTGAAAACAGCCTGGTGCGAAAGAGCCACGCCTTTTTGAAGACCCGTCGTCCCGGAGGAATGTTGAAGCAGGGCGATATCTTCGGGCTTGCGCGAAAAGCCTGCAAGAACGTCAAAATCCAAATCGGTTTGTTTTTGAAGTTGATCCATGACAATGACAGAGCGGACTGAATCACCTGCTTCCAGCGCCCTTCGCACTTCACCCGCGAATTCGGGATACGTAATGATCGCGGCAGGCCTGGTAACTGAGATTAATGTCGTTAAATCCGCGCGATACCGTTCGGGGGATAGCTTCTCGGTCAGGAACGGCATGATGGAAGGGATAGCACCGTGTAGTATGGTTCCCCAAAATGCGTAGATCAAATCCTCGCCATGTTGCAGGATGAGAACTACGACTTCGCCAGGTTTAACGCCCTCGCGAACCAAAGCGGATGCATAGGCGTTCGCGCCGCGCAGAAGTTGATCGTAAGTTATCGGCACATCTTCGAAGCTCGAAAACTGCAAATAGACGGCGACTCGCTCCGGGGTCCGCGAATGAAGGGTTTTGAGTCGTTCAGGAAAAGTAGTCATACCTTGCGGGATTCGATCAGGGATGCCAGTTGAGTCAAATTGTCAAATGTATTCGCATTTAGTTCAGTGTCTTCAATGCGGACGCCAAATGTGTCCTCGATGAACAAAGCCAGATCCATCAGGCTGAATGAATCGATCAAGCCGCTTGAGATAAGCGATACTTCGGATGCGATTTTGCGGTTGGGTTGCTTGAGGATTTGCGCGGCAATGTATGCCTCGATACTTGAAATAATTGTGTCGGTCATATCAAATTCCTTCAATCAATTTAATGACATGCAAGCGTTTGTAGAGTTGGGTTGATTTGTTCTATGAGCAGGCTTTCGCCTTCCACAGAAAGGTGCAGGGGCGAATCGGGAAAATATTCCGGCGGAATGAAGTCCCACAAATCCAAATATTTCCATTGAGCATTTTGAGACGCGACAGCAATCGCCTCACGATACTGGTCATATGCCCAACGAGGATAACCATCATTATACCGGACGTCGCTATTCGCCCCGCTTGCGATAAACATCGGCTCGTTTACGATCAAAACGGGAATTGACCCTGCAATATCATGCCCGGCCGCCAAAGCATTGAATAACATTTTTTCTTTTAGACTGGAGTTGGGATTGATGCCCCTGTATCGCATGTTGTTTGCCACATCGGGCGAAATTGTGCTGCCGCCCTTGATTGGGGTGCTCGTGTCCGCGTCTGTGGCAGTCCAAATCATTCCGAGCGTCTGGAGTTTTATGAGGCGCGCCAGGTGCGACCTTTCGCCGATCAATGTTTTATCAAAAAAAGAAGGTTCGTTTGCAAGCAGTTTGTCCTCATGCCGAAACGGAATGTCATACGCATCCAGAACGCGCGTTGTCCGTTCATAGTTTGCAACCAAAAACGGACTCAAACGCCGCGGGATCAGCGTATTCAAAGTAACAAACCAGATGATCAAGTCGGGATCATATTCCATCGCCTTATCCAAAACGATCAAATCCTTAATGACGGACGGGTGAGGATAGCCTAGATTGTATACTTTGATTGCCCAGGCTCCACATTGAATATTCGATTTGTTCCACTGTTCCGAAAGCGATTCCTCGGCAGTGAGATTCTCGCCCCAAATGGACGAATCCCCAATCAGCGCGACGCGGTACTCTTTTGGCGCTTTGGACGCTGAAATGGCATGAGAGGCAAACATCACGTCCACGTCGTCAACCATTACAGCGTAGGGTCCCCCGTCATCGCCAAAAGGCATACGTACCCGACCCGGGAAAAGAGTATTGTAGACGGAGATTTCATACAGAGGCGGGTCAATCACCGCATAAAGGATATTTACAATCACAAACAGGGACAAGGCTTTCACAACAATACGAAGGGGATGAATCTCTGTCTTCATGCAACACCAAATAATCTTAACGCGGCGCGCCACGCTAATGCGGGGGCAGGCAAAATAAAAAACAGCCAGCCAAGCGACACAAAATTGAACGTCAGAAATATACTTGTATAATTCAAAACCAGTTGACCAGTTTGGGAGTCGCCCCAGGAAGGCATACGCGTCCGCATGAAATCACTCCAGCGATTTTGAATAAATAGCCCGATCCCATGCCACAATCCCCAAAGCGCGAAGCCCGCGGTCACACCATGCCACAAGCCGATTAATATCATCGTGCTGATCTGGGTCACGAGGATAATCAAGGATTGTGGCAATGGCTTCTTAGAGGAACGCATGGCGCGCGTCAATGGATTGAAATAGTAGGCGCGGAACCACTGTGTCAAAGTCATGTGCCAGGAATTCCAGAATTGGGTCAGGTTTGGTTTTAGATACGGAGCGGCAAAATTTTCGGGCAGTCGCACACCAAGCAATCTTCCCAACCCGATGGCAATATCTGTATATCCGCTGAAATCAAAATAGATTCGCAGGGAATAAGCATATAGAAAAATCCACATCCAGCCAACAGAACGCGTTTGCGCAGCAAATGTCTCATTCAGCGCAATCCACGCCAACGTGTCGGCGATGACAAACTTTTTGAACAGGCCGACGAAAAAACGCGTACCAGCATCCATCCAACCTTCACGATCCAGCACGACAGGCTCATTCAAGTCACGGATAAAGCGCTCCAAACGGTCAATTGGACCCGCCGTGAATGAGGGAAAGAAAAGAACATAATTGACATATTCCGCCAGCGGGACGGAAGGCAAACGTCCCGCCTTTCCATCTAAGATCGTATGCATCAATCGAAATGCAACGTATGAAAATCCCAGCCATGAAAGCGATTCTCCCGCTTCTCTCCCCCGAATGGCTGATAGCGCGTCGAAAAGCATCTTCAACGCCAGGGGCGCTTTGATGAGAATTAACATGCCAATCAAACTGATCGTTGCAACAACAAATAACGCGGGATGAAATTGCCTAAAACGCGCGAGCAATAAACTCGAAATCAGAACGAACGCAACCACCAAACCGACCCACTGTAATTTCGGAGTCGCAGTCATATAGATTTGTTCGAACTGGAAATATCGATTCATATCCACGAGAATGACCACACCTATTAATACTGCCAGAGCTCGCCAATTCTGTTCCCAGCCGCGCATTTCGGGTGTGGAAGTCAGCAGCCAGGAAAATCCAGTGACAACCAATGTCATTGTTGGAAGCCAGTACGTTAAACTGACTGGCGACTGAGGCAGTTGCAGCCAATAGATAATCAACGCGCTGACACCCAGCAGTGCGAGCGAACGACCTTTCTTTAATTGTCCAAGGAGGATAGCGAATGCCGCAAGAATGACGAGCTGCTCTATGGACATTAGAATCCCTGATAGATCCAGGTTGGCGAAGTGTCTGCGGTGAAAATGACCAGCGCGATCAGGATCAGGCAAAGCAGGAGCGCGAAAAAATTCTCGCGGGTGAATATGATGTCAATTATTTTTTTCATAAGACCGCCTACGAAGCCTGCCTCAAATAGGATTCCATGAATTCGCCAAGCGCGCCATCCAGCACGGCTTGCGTATTGCCTGTTTCGTGATCCGTGCGGTGATCTTTCACCATTTGATAGGGATGCAAAATGTACGAACGAATCTGACTCCCCCACTCCGCCTTTGTATATTCACCGCGCAGCACTGCACGTTCTTCCTCTTTTTCTGCCTGTTTCAATTCCAATAAACGGGCGCGCAAAATACGCATCGCAAATTCGCGGTTCTGTGTCTGCGAACGTTCGTTCTGACACGTGACAACAATTCCTGTAGGGATGTGCGTGATACGGACTGCTGTTGCGTTCTTCTGAACATTCTGCCCGCCCGCGCCGGACGAACGATATACATCCATTTTTATATCACCAGGATCGATCTCAATTTCAGCCTCACCCATCGCAACTTGAGGAAGGACTTCCGCAAGCGCAAAGGAGGTATGCCTGCGATGCGCGGAGTCAAAAGGTGAAAGCCGCACGAGACGATGCACGCCTTTCTCTGAACGCAGATATCCGAAAGCATATTCGCCTTCCACTGCAATCGTTACGCTTTTAATTCCAGCCTCTTCGCCTTCGGTAATATCCAGAATTTCAGTTTGATATCCTTGCGATTCCGCCCAGCGCAAATACATCCGCTCCAACATCGCCGCCCAATCCTGCGAATCGGTTCCGCCTGCGCCTGCATGAATCGCAAGGATGGCAGAGTCATGGTCATATTTACCCGAAAGCATGGCAGTGAATGACCGCTTGTCCAATTCGGTTTCAATGGCTGAGATCTCTGTTTCCAATTCAGCGCGCAGACTCTCATCATCGAGCTGGGCAAGTTCGAGCGCGTCGTGCAGTCGGCGCGAAAAACCGCTCCACGAATCCACTTCGGATTTCACGTTGTTGTATTGCTTCATCACCTGCTGAGCCTGCGATGGATTGCCCCAGAAATCGGGCGCTTCTATTTCTTTTTCAAGCGCGGAAAGTTTTAGCTCTTTAGACGCGAAGTCAAAGACG
The DNA here is from genome assembly GCA_964543585.1 of uncultured Anaerolinea sp. Taxonomy (GTDB): domain Bacteria; phylum Chloroflexota; class Anaerolineae; order Anaerolineales; family Villigracilaceae; genus Defluviilinea. The sequence goes on from CAZIYY010000007.1 coordinate 30,147, forward strand.
CACCAGTAACTGGCGGGTTAATTCTTGCGCAGGTTTGAGACGATTGACAAGGTCTTGCATGTTTCCTCCACGTGAGGGATTAGAGATAGAGAATTGGAGAACTAGAGATTGGTGAGGTGAAAAATGAGGAAGGGGATGGTAGTATCAGTTGTTTCCCATAATTCCTTCAATGAATGCATCGGGGTCGAATGGAGCGAGGTCTTCGGGCTTTTCGCCCAACCCTACAAAGAGGATCGGTAATTTTAGTTCGCGCTGGATTGCGAATGCCATGCCACCGCGTGCGGATGAATCCAATTTGGATAATATCACGCCCGTCACGCCGACCGCCTCTTGGAAAGCTTTTGCCTGTTGCAGGGCATTTTGCCCGGTCGTCGCATCCAGCACAAGCCAGATGGCGTGCGGCGCGCCAGGCAGTGCCTTGCCAATCACTCGATGAACTTTCTTCAGTTCTTCCATGAGATTGAAGCGCGTATGCAAACGACCTGCGGTATCTATGACGATCAAATCCACGCCGCGCGCCGCGCCGGATTGGACTGCATTGAACGCGACTGCGCCGGGGTCTGATTCGGGCGCCCCTGTGATCACATCCACCTTTAGCCTGTCTCCCCAAACTTGAAGTTGATCCACCGCCGCGGCGCGGAATGTGTCCCCCGCGCCGAAGAGCAAAGTTTTATTTTCAGATTGAAAACGTTGCGCCAATTTCGCCATGGTCGTTGTTTTTCCAGAACCATTGACACCAACGATCAGAATCACAGATGGCTTATGCGTCCATTCGAGAACAGGCGGCATATCGAGTCTGGCGCGGAGTTCGGCTTGGAGCGCCTCTGAAAGTTCCTCGGAGCGAGTCAGGCCGCGGGTGCGGACGAGACGTTGAAGCGAATCCAATATCTCGCCCGTTGTCTCGATCCCCAAATCCGCTTGAATCAGGAGCGCTTCAAGATCGTCCCAAATCTCCTGGTTAATTTCTGTTGCGCCAAATAAGGTGGCAAGCCGTCCAAAAGTTGTTTTGCTCGTTTTGGCAAGCCCGCTTCTCCATTTTGAAAAAACATCAATCATGACGGGCGATTATATCATGGGGTATTTTATGATATACTCTTTTTTCGATTGAGGGCAAGATCATTTATTGATTGCCAAATTAATTGCGCCTGCAAAGGCGAATAAAGATAAGGTGTATAAAATGTTGAACGAACCCATTCACGTAACCGACGCCGCTTTCGAGCAGACCGTCCTGCAATCGCCCATCCCAGTGATTGTGGATTTCTGGGCACCATGGTGCAACCCATGCAAGATGGTTGCACCCATCCTGGATAAACTGGCAAATGAGTATGAGGGCAAAATTCTGGTCGCCAAAATCAACACGGACGAAAATCCCGAATGGATGATGAAGTACGGCATTCAGGGAATTCCCACCATGCTGTTTGTTTCGGACGGAAAGATTGTCCATCGCCAAGTGGGCGCGCTGCCGGAGCGGATGTTGCGCGATGTCGTAACGCAGTTCATGGAGGTTGTTAGCCAGTCGCAGCCCTAAAGGAGAGCATAATGAAAAAGATCGCTATTGGTCTGGTCGTTGTGTTTGTTTTTAGCGCATGTGGGTTGATCCCTGCGTCTGCGCCCAACACAGATCCTAATACAGGCCCTGCTGTGGATATTGCGGGAACAGTGGACGCCATCGCGAAGAACTCCGTCGCGCAAACATTGACGGCTCTGCCTACAATTACAATTGCTCCTGTTACCGATACGTCAATTCCTCCTACCGTCGGGTCGTCTACTGCTGCGCCAACAGATACATTCACTCCAACAACAGTCCCTCCTCCTGCGCCGAACCTAACCACAACGCTGGATACTGCGACAAGCGCGCCATTAAGCTCGACATTCACCGCTACCGCGACCATTGCATCCGCGCCCGGCGCCGCGACAGCGACATTAACCCCAACCCTCGGCATCCTCACCTATGGAACCTTGCCGCCTGCCGTGCCGTTCAACTCGATAACTTTGATCAATAAATCAAAAACGCAGGCTTATATTTCCCTGCAAGTGACCACCATTCAAGGCGGACCCGCGATCCTTGAATATCCCGTTGAAGGCAGAGTAAAAATCCAGGCGCCGGTGGGATTTTACCTGTATGTGGCTTGGGTGGGCGGCAACAAAATGGTCGGGAATTTCAAACTTTCCGGTAATCGTGAGCTGACCATCACATTGTTCAAAGATAAAGTTGTGGTTCAATAAACATCACCCATACCACCAATTTAAGAGGAAGCTAATCAGATGATGAAACGAAACGCATTGATCATTGGCGTTGTATTAAGTTTGCTGGCAGGCGCCTGCACTCCGCAGGCAACCGCAACTGTTAATCCAGTGGATATCCAGCACACCGCTGAAGCGGCAGCGCTCACCATCGTAGCGCAAACTCAGGAAGCCATACCAAGTTCCACCTCATTGCCTCCCACTACGGCTCCAAGTCCGACATTATTTCCGACGGATATTCCCCCCGCTTCGCCAACACTCGACGCGTTTGGCGCATCTCCGACTGGGCCAGCGCCTCTGGAAATTATTCCGACATTTACGTCTCCCGCAAACATACCGACATTTACGCCCCAATCGTCCGCCTCCAACCAGGATTCCTGCAACAAACCACTGACATCCTGGAAGGTGCCAACTGCAAATCTCAAACTAACGAATGATACCAAGCCAGGCGGCAGTGTCGTCACTCTCTCCTTATACGTTGTCACAGAATTCGGAGAGTGCGGATATTTGAGCCAGAGGTTTGAATCGGGAGGCGGTCTTTCGGGCCCAGTCGGTTCCTACAGCGCGGGAGCATTTGTAGATGGGAAAAAGAGTTTCAAAGTATTTGGATCGTTCCAGGTTGGCGTAGGAACTTCAACCATAATAATTCGCAATGATCGTATTATCTTGCAGGGCGGTTGTTACCCAAACTGCTAGGCATTTTTGGAGTTGTTGACCAGAATGAATCGTTTGAAAACCCTTTCAACCATTATTACCATTGCAATACTTATCAGCGCGTGCGGCGCAGAAGCTGTTTCGACGGTTGCCGCTGTGGATGTGCAAAATACTGCTGTGGCCGCGGCTTTTACGCTTGTCGCTCAAACCCAGGCCGCCATCCCAACTGCAACGCCCTTGCCTCCCACAGAGACGCCCACTCAAACACCGTTGCCGACGGATACTCCGCCCGCTTCGCCAACACTGGAGGCAGCCTTCACGTCCACAGCAGTTAGCAACGCTGGAGGTGATCCATGCAACAGGCCCCTCTCCGGCACGAGCGGGGCAAAGACAACTGTTCGGATCGCCAATGAAACAGGCCAGCCAATTGCCATGTGGTTTTATTTGAGCATAACGCCGTTTGGGGAATGTGGCTATGCATCCATTCCTCCACTCAGTAAGGGGAGTGATTATTCTTTGAGCATACCGCAGGGATGCTATGCCGCAGGTGCCTGGACGACCGGCGAGAAAAAATTTACGATCGACAACGTGCGATATCCCTTGTGCGCTAATAATGACGATAAATGGACGCTCCACATCACCCGCAATGAAATCTACCTGACGCCACCGTAGAACGCCCAGGAATAAATCCATCATCGGCATTGCGAACTACTCGCGATGCCGATTTTTTGTACGAATAAACGAAACACCGAAGAGATGAGGCGCAATTGTGCGTTCCATTTTACAATGAGGAACGATTTAATCGCGCGGAACCTCGCCTCATTACATCCATTGGAGGTCAAATGAAATATCAAACAATGTTCTTTCTTCTTGCGTTGCTGATTGCCTCTTGCACGCCTGCAACGCCCGACACTTTACCACCAGATAGCATTGTTACAAATCCGCTCGAAAATACGATGCCTGTGAACGACCCGCCTGCAAATCCGTTTGCGCCAAAACCTGGCGATGTAAATCTTACGCGCGGCGAGGTCTTCATAAAGGAATCAGGTTTGTTGATTCGCGAAAGTTCCCCGCCGCAAATTGCGCTCTTTTTCAGCGGGGACTTGCCAACAGCCTGTCATGAATTAAGGGCGTTAGTGAGTCTGCCCGACACGGAAAACAAGATTATGGTTGATATATACTCCGTTGTTGACCCCGACATAATATGCGCGCAAGCATTGGAACCATTCAGGGAAAACATTGAACTGGGAACTTTCCCTAAGGGACGCTACGCGGTTTGGGTTAACGGAAAGTTTATGGACGTGTTCGATTCATAGTCTATTCCGACTTCTGACAAATTGATGCAACCCGGGCATTTGTCAATCTGATCAATTCAGCGACGGGCAGTTTGATATTCAGTCCTCTTTGCCCGCCTGAAACGTGGATCTCCGAATAATTCTGCGCGGCAAAATCAATCACGACTTGAAAGCCTTTATTGATTAACGCGAGGGGCGAGATGCCGCCTGCCTGCAAGCCAGTGATTTGCTCTGCTTCACGCTCGGTCGGCAAGTGAATTTTCTTTTCGCCCAGGAACGCAGCAAGGGATTTTAGATCCAAAGATTGATTGCCGGGTATAACCGCAAGGACTGGCTTCCTAGGTTTATCGCGTGTTAGTACAATCGTTTTGAAAATAATATCAAGCGACACATTCAAAAACTCCGCAGTTTCAAGCGCGCCCAACTTTTCAACAGGCGTTTCAAAAACAGTATAAGAAACCTTACGAGAGTCCAGGAAACGAGTGACATTGTTGACAGTTGTCATGACTGAACCAATTGTAATTGGTTTACCATTTATTTCTTTCGCCCCGTAGTACAATAAATCCCATGAAAGCCGATAAAACTGCCATTCCGCTTGAGAAATTATTGGAACAGCTTCCCGAACGATATACCATCACCGACCGTGAGTTGATCCAACGCGCCTATCGCGTGGCGGAGGAGGCGCATCGCGAACAGAAACGTCATTCCGGGGAGCCATACATCAACCATTGTCTCGCGGTTGCGGGCATCCTCGCGGATCTGCGCGTGCCATCTGAAGTTGTCGCGGCGGGCTTGCTTCACGATACAGTCGAAGACACGACCATTACCTTGAAGGACATCAAGCGCGATTTTGGCGACACAATTGCCATCCTCGTGGACGGAGTCACGAAACTGACGAACCTCCCGCGCGTCTCGCGCGGCGACCAACATGCCGAAAAACCCAACGCAAATGAACCAGCGGAACCATCCTCCGACAATCATGCGCGCAGCCGCAAACAGGACCTGATCTCCGAAACGCTCCGCAAGACCTTTCTCGCCATGGGGGATGACGTACGCGTGGTACTCATCAAACTGGCAGACCGCTTGCACAATATGCGCACATTGGGCTTCATGCCTGAGGCAAAGCGCAAGAGAATTGCCAAAGAGACACTTGACATTTTTGCTCCCCTCGCAAACAGACTCGGAATCTGGCAGATCAAGTGGGAACTCGAAGACCTGGCTTTCCGTTACACCAACCCCGAAAAATATAAGGAAATCGCCGAGCAACTCCAGGAGCCCCGGCCCGACCGCGAAATCCAGATCGAGACGATCAAAGAAACCCTCATAAAATTGCTGGAAAAGAATAATATCAAAGTGGAAATCAGTGGGAGACCGAAGCATATCTATTCCATTTACCGGAAAATGATGCAAAAAGGAAAGCCTTTCGATCTCGTCCGTGACGTGAGAGCCATGCGCCTTATCGTTCCCGACCTCCCGTCCTGTTATGCCGCCTTGGGCGTGATTCACACTCACTGGCGGCCCATCCCCGGCGAGTTTGACGATTACATCGCGGCGCCGAAAGATAATTTTTATCAGTCACTGCATACCGCCGTAATTTATGATGACAAGAGGCCGCTCGAGGTGCAGATCCGCACACTGGAGATGCACGAGAACGCGGAATATGGCATTGCCTCCCACTGGCGATACAAGGAAGGAGCAAAAAGTTCAGATAAAAATTTCGATGACCGCGTCAGTTGGCTTCGCAAGATGATGGAATGGCGCTCTGATGTAAGCGACGCGCATGAATTCGTGGAGGGGATGAAGACGGATGTGTTCCAGGACCGCGTTTATGTCTTCACGCCGCGCGGCGACATCATTGACCTTTCGGCTGGTTCCACGCCGATTGACTTTGCATATCACGTCCACACAGATATAGGTCATCGCTGTCGGGGCGCGCGGATCAACGGGAAACTCAGCCCCTTGTATCAGGATTTGAAAACCGGCGACCAGGTTGAGATCCTGACCGCAAAGCGAGGCGGTCCCAGCCGCGATTGGTTGAACCCGAATCTGGGATTGGTCAAAACACAGCGCGCCCGATCCAAGATCAAAGCCTGGTTCAAGAAACAGGAAGATGAACAGAACCTTTCGCAAGGACGCGCCGCGCTTGAACGCGAACTACAAAGGCTCGGCCTTGCAGAGATCAACTTTGAAAAGATGGCGCGTGAACTCGGCTTCAAGATTCCCGATGAAATGTTCATTGCGGTTGGCTGCGGCGACCTCTCAGTCAATAAGGTCATCAGACAAATCGCGGACACCGAGGAAACCGCGGACATCCTTGAGATCACAAAATCCCAGCATGGGGCAAAAACTACCACAGACACAGTTGAAGTGGTGGGGTTGAAGGGATTGCTCTCGACGACGGCGCGCTGTTGCAACCCAATGCCCGGGGATCAAATCGTCGGCTACATCACGCGCGGACGCGGCGCCACGATCCACCGTCAGGATTGCCCGAACGTTTTGCGCCGTAAAGATAAAGAGCGTCTCCTGCAAGTGAGCTGGGGCAAAGTGGAACAAACTTTCTCGGTGCCTGTTACAGTGAAGGCGTATGACCGCCAGGGCCTGATGGGAGATATATCCACATTACTTCAGAACGAAGGCGTGAACATCGCGGATGTCTCCGTGAATTTCAACCGCAGTTTCGCGGATCTGAAACTGGTCGTGGAAGTGCGCGATCTCGCGCAACTCAGCCGCGTGCTCACGCGCATCGAAAGCTTGCCTAATGTAGTGGAAGCGCAGCGCACAAGGCCGGGGTGAGGGGCGATTTACGATTTTGGATTTGCGATTTACGATTGAAAAAACATCACGTTTTAACGCAAGAACGCAAAGTTCAAGGAGAATCCGATAATCCTCGCGAATTTGCGCTAATCGCTTTTGCCTTCGTGGAGATGAGCGTAGATTAGCGGACATTTTTTCGATCCCCGATTAACCAATATCAAAGTATAATCTCGCCGCTTTGAGGCAAACATGTCCTTGCTCAGCGTAGATGAAGCGCGCCAGCGCATCCTATCCCACTTTGAAGCCGTCGCAACTGAAACTCTCCCATTGGCTGGGTGCGCGGATCGCGTGCTCGCGCAGGACATTGCCGCGACAACTGACCTCCCCCCCTTCGACAACTCATCTATGGATGGATTCGCCATCCGCGCCGCAGACGTGCCTGGCGCCGTGTCCGCTTCGCCCCGCAGCTTGCGCGTGGTCGCGGATATACCGGCAGGAGTCTCCCCGACGATTTCACTGGGGGAAGGTGAAGCCGCGCGCATTATGACAGGCGCGCAACTGCCACGAGGCGCGGATACCGTTGTGCCTGTGGAAGATACCGATTTCACTGTTCGCGACGCGGGATCGCCCGCGCCAAAATTTGTAGTCATTAGTAAATCAGTCAACAGCGGAGAGAACGTACGTCCGCGCGGCATGGACCTTCGCGCGGGAGAAGTTGTGCTTCGGAAAGGACGCCTCCTCAAACCGCAAGACCTCGGTTTGATGGCAATGCTGGGATATGCAAATGTTCTTGTCCATCGGAAGGCGCGCGTGGCTTCGTTCTCCTCGGGCAACGAATTACTTGAGGTGGGCTCTCCGCTTGAACCAGGCAAGATTCGCGATTCAAATTCATACACACTTGCCGCTCTGATCGAAGATGCTGGTGCGGAAGTCATCCGACTCGGCGTCGCCAAAGATGACCGCGAGTCCGTGAAAGCGCTGCTCGATAAAGCCGTTGACCTCAACGTGGATTTGATCCTGTCCTCCGCAGGCGTTAGCGTCGGCGCGTTTGACTTTGTGAAGGAAGTGATTGAAGCAAACGGCAAAATGGATTTCTGGCGCGTCAACATGCGGCCCGGCAAGCCATTGGCATTTGGGGATTATCGAAACATTCCCTTTATTGGCTTGCCCGGTAATCCAGTTTCCGCCTTCGTTGGGTTCGAGGTCTTCGTACGTGCGGCAATTGGAAAATTGAACGGGATTTACAATGGAAGCAGGCGCAAAGTTCAGGTAAGATGCGTCGAACAAATCGATTCGGATGGCCGTGAAAGTTATCTGCGCGCTGAAGTCCGCCCCTCTGGGGGGAATAGCGTTCTTATGGCTTCTCTCACAGGTCATCAGGGTTCGGGCAATTTGCATTCGCTCGTGCAGGCAAATGCTTTACTTATTATCCCCGCGGGTGTAAAATGCGTGCCTGCTGGTCAGGAGGTGGACGCATGGTTGATATGAGGATTGATGGATAAAAAACTTTCGAACATCTTGATCGTGCTGGTTTCGCTCGGATTGTTGGTTTCCATCTACATGACAATCTACAAGTATTCAGGGAACGACAGCATGTGCATCGGCTCCGGCGGATGCCATCAAGTGACCAACAGCCGCTATGCCGTGGTAAATGGAATCCCTGTGCCGGTCATTGGTGTTGGAGGATACGGGGCGCTTGTGGCTGTACTATTTTTGGAACGAAGGCGGGAATTTTTCAAACAAAACGGCGTCATGGTCTTTTTTGGCCTGGCGCTAACCGGTTTTCTTTTTACGGTTTACCTTATCTATGTCGAGATCGCGATGATAAAAGCGTTGTGCCCATTCTGTGTTACCTCACAGGTTGTGATGACTCTCATTTTCATTCTTTCGGTCGTCCGCCTGATACAACAACCCCAACAATAGGAGGAATAAATGCCCCGCATCAAGTGTCATTACATGGATTGTGTGTTCCTGGACGAAGGTTATTGCAGCGCGGCGGCCGTTGAGATTGATCCCGATACAGGCTGCGCCACCTATTCCCCGAGCGGCGATGCAAAAGCCGAAGAAGAATGGGATGACGAAGAATCGGAGGAATGGGAAGACGAAGAAGCCGATGAGGACGACGACTTGTGGGAGGAAGACGAAGACGAGTTCTAGCGCTTCCCCCTTAGCCCATAATTGAATCCGATAAAAAAGTCTTCCCGCATCGAGGAGGCTTTTTCCCTTTAGTAGGACAATTTGCCAATTTATCCCCCGGTAAACTGATACAACAATACGCCGGCCGCAACCGCCAGATTCAACGAACTGACTCTGCCCTTCATTGGCATGGAGACAGTTGCATCACAGGTCTTTGTTTGTTCAGGGGTAAGTCCTTTTTGCTCATTCCCCAATATCAAAACCCACGGAGTCTTGGGAATTAAAGTCTGATAATCCACATCCCCATGTGCGGATGCGCCAATCAATTGATAATTTCCATGGCGCGCCCACTTCGCAAATTCGTCGAATGAACTTTGAATGATTGGCTTCCAAAATATTGTCCCCATGCTGGCGCGGACAAGGGAGGGATGATACAGTTCAACTCCACCATCGAGCAGGAACAAAGTGTCCGCGCCGACAGCATCCATCGTACGCAGAATCGTTCCGACATTGCCAGGGTCTTGCGGCGAAACTAGAGCAATCGCAGTTCTGGGAGATTGGGCGCTTCGCGTGGAGAATTGCGCCTGCTTTTGGTGAACGATTGCGAGGATGCCTTGCGGGTTTTCTTTGTCAGCCAAAGATTCCATCGCTTGCGCGGAGACAGGTTGAGGCTTGAAAGAGAGACGGGAGAGTAAGTTGCTAGCGAAACTACTGGTCAACAACTCGGGCGCATAGAGAATCGATTCCACGTCCCAGCCCGCTTCAATCACCTCACCGACGTGGTGGATTCCTTCCACGAGGAATAATCCACTTTCACTGCGCACCTTCTTTTGGCGTAAGGCGCGCGCCTGTTTGATGAGCGGATTGCTCAGGCTGGTGATCAATGGTTTTTCCATGTTCCAATCGTAGACCTCCGAGTTCTTGAAGAACTCGGAGGTCTACTGCTCACTGACCCGCGACGACAATCAACTTGGCAACCATCCCTGATGCGATGTGACCTTCCGTCCTGCAAACGACTTGATATTCACCAGGTTCTGTTGGCGCGGTAAAGGTGCCGCTTTTGGATCCGCCTGATGGAATCTCAATCGCCCAATATATATTCGGGATATCTTCGTCATTGAACACATCGCCGGCAGTTTGCCCAAGTTTCATAATGACAAAATTATGTATGACTGCTCCCGTGTTCGTGGAGTTGACGGTGATCTCCTGACTCGCAGGCACAATGAACGAATTGGGCGTGAACAGAAAATCGGTCATCGTCACATTGATCGTGGTTGCGGGACCTGCCCCGCCGCAGGACGCCAGCGCCAAGGCGGGAAGCACAATCAGAAGACATTGAAATCTTTTCATTCGATTCTCCTTTGAAGTTTTGGGTGTGTATATTGTAATATAATCCAACGATCAAAGGATGTCTTTCCTACGACGCCTTCCCAAACCTCCGCAAATAAACACTGGATGCGATATCAAAATGAGCATCACTCGCGTCAGCGAGACACGAGCCAAACCCGAATTGACCTAAAGCACTAGCGGATTGGCAATTCACGCGCTGACGATACTACCGTCAAGGAGTGGATAAGCCGTCAGAAGGTGGGATGGATATGAGTTTATGGCGGCGGGCATAGTCGGCCGCTTCACGGCGATTGTGGAAATGAAGTTTTGCCAGTATATTGCGCACGTGGTGCTTTACGGTGTTGTCACTGATCTCCAATCGCCGCGCGATCGCAAGGTTGGAAGCGCCGTTCGCCAATTCACGGAGCACCTCGACCTCGCGTGTTGTTAGTATTGTCGCCTCGTTTACAGGGGGCGGCGGTAAACGGGCGAACTCATCCAGGATGCGGCGGGCGGTGGTGCGGGAGATGCCCGCTTCTCCCCGCATGACTCCCTGCAGGGTTTTGACAAGTTCAGCCGCGCGCACCTGCTTGGATAAGTAGCCTACTGCGCCAGCGCGAACAGCCTCGAATAGCTGGTCATCTTCGTCAGAGAGTGTAAGAACCACAATCTTGGTCTCAGGTCTCTCCGCCAGGATCGCCCGGGTTGCCTCCACCCCCGTACCATCAGGCAATGTCATATTAATTAGCGCCAGATTTGGCAGGATCTTTCCACTGAGCGTAACTGCCTCGCGCATGGAGTCAGCCTGCCCAACGACCTTCACATCAGGCTGCGCTTCCAGCAAGCCGACCAATCCATCGCGGAACAGAATATGATCGTCAACAAGAAGAATCCGCATGGGGATGATCGTATCGCTGGATAATCCTACTTCCTGAAGGAGTTTGTTATCTGTGACAGCGGCGAGAGGTCCGGCGGCCTGCCGGGCAAGTTCACGCGCAATTTCTCCATAGAGTACCTCATACCGATCAATCAACAGGGTAATCGTGCCTAATGGATCATGCGTGTCATAGTCGAGGACGTTGCCGCCATCATCAACGGTTAACCGGGGAACTTTGCGAGCCACATTCAGAGCCGTTGATAGGCCCGCCAATCGTGCGAAACGTTTCACGATAGCGGTGATGATCTCCCGAATGGAGGCTCCTTCAACGGACGAATCTTCTGACCCAGTCAAGCTCTGCATTGGTCGTCAATTCTCACCATCAAATGCCTTGCGCATACGGACAAAGCCTGCAATCACAAAAATAAACCCAGCTGCCACCAGGAGCCTATGGATGACTTCGTTATCAGGGCGGTCAACAAAAAATATGGTGAATAGCAGGGTCTCGATTAAGTGCGCAAAGCCCAACACCAGGATACCGGCCATCAGTGTCTGCAAGCCCTTGGCAAGTTGGCCGCCGATGCGCGGACGAGCAAGGTATGCCGCGACAGCGGCGATCACCAACAAGATATCCAAAACAAATGCGATGGTCTCCATAGACAGCCTCCTGATTAGTCCTGCCAAAAGTGTCGGATCATGGGAACAGAGCCTTTTCGAGTTCGCGCATCATCAAGCCGTAATGCGCAATAGTCTGCGCAGACGAAGGGTCTATGCTATTCTGTCTCCGCTGTACTCATTGTAAATCAATCCTCTGACCAAATCAAGCAGACATATATGCCTGCCGATTATTTAGGAACAGTTACACTCCGATACGGATCGGCGGATTAAAATCCTGCCTCAGTTCATGGAAGTCGGATAAAATCCGACTCGCCCCCTACGGGTCAGTCCGAAGGCGGTGGATTGAGCCTGTCGAAATCACCTCCAAGAACTGAGCAGGCGGCTTTAGCTTAGAGAACAACATCCCACGTGAAGTGCAACTGAGATCAGACCGTTGTTGACATCCGCGCCGAGTGGAAGTATTACAATATGGTTTCGGTACACCCTTCGTTGTCGCTTCGGGCTACTCAACTACCAAGTTGATTGAAATAACAAGGAATATCAAATGACCATCACCCGCATCGGCGAAACACAAGCAAAACCCAACTGACAGAAACCTTGCGCGACTTCCTCCTCTCGATCATGCCGCTGATCAAATCCTCACAGGGCTGCGAGTCCGTCACGCTGTACCAATCCCATGATGACCCGACCAAGTTCACTATGATCGAAGTCTGGGATAATATCGAATCCTATCAGGCATCCGTAAAGAACATCCCGCTAATTCTTCAGACCTGCCTTTTCGCTTGACTATAAAGTATACTGGGCAGTAGGCCTTCAACCTGCTGGATTTTGGAAATACTTCTATCCCCAAAGGAGGAACCATGGAAGGACAACGTATGAACAAGACCGAGCTCGTGGTCGCCATCGCCACTCAGAGTGGACTGGAGAAAAAGCAAGTCACCGCTGTTTTGGATGCGCTGAATGACATTATCTACAAAGAGCTCAAGGCACAGCATGAAGTCGTGATTCCAGGCTTGCTGAAGCTGGCAACAGTCACGAAGCCTGCCGCGCCCGCCCGCGAAGGCATCAACCCCTTCACGAAAGAGAAGACCATGTTCAAAGCCAGGCCGGAGCGCAAAGTCATCAAGGCGCGCCCAGCCAAGGCCCTCAAGGACGCCATCTAAATCCTCACGCTTACGCACAAAACAAGGGCCCCGCATTGACGGGGTCTTTGTGTATATCAGCTGGCGCGCTCGATTTGACGTATTGCTCGTCCAATGAAGCGTAAAGCGTCAATTGAAAAAGTCTCTAGATCGAAAATTGTTGTGATTAGGAGCGTGAGGAGAAATGAGTGTCACACGTATCGGCGAATTCCAAGCTAAACCCGAATTGACCGAAACCATTTCGACAGGCTCAATACACCGCCTGCGCGACTTTCTCATCTCGATCATGCCGATGATCAGATCGTCGCAGGGATGTGAGTCCGTCACGCTATACCAATCCCAAGCTGACCCGACCAAGTTCACTATGATCGAAGTCTGGGATAGCATCGAATCGCATCAGGCATCCGTCAAGAATATTCCACCTGAAATACTCGCTGAAATCCGACCACTGCTGGCGTCTACGCCAAGTGGAAGTTACTACAACTTAATTCATCAGAAATAAAATGTATCGATTATATTTTGACACTTGCATACTTAACGACACGTTCCCTCTCTTGGCACGTGAAAGAGATGACAGTGTACGATCCCAAGATGTAAAAATTCCGATGTCTCGTTGGGCTGCAGAGTATGTTGCTCTCTACCATTTGCTTGACTTGGATGACCAATGGGAATTAGAGTTTGGCACTTCCGAAGTAACTTTGCAAGAGATTGCTAGATTTCGGGCTTTAGGAACGCAGGCTCAAGAAAAGAAGGCCTTTCTTGAAGATATTTCCGACGCGCTATACAAAAACTTTTTAGAGAAATGCAAGGTTGAGTCTAGACCAATTACCTCCGACCTTTTTCAACGAGTGCGGGATTTACTAGATCAGGAAAATGACTCAATGCAAATCTGCCAAGCAATTCAAGGAGGATGGGAGTTCTTCATAACAACTGACTTTCGCACTATACTTGTACATCAATCATCACTTGAAGAGTTGGTATTCAAAACGCACGGGTATCAGGGGAAACTTTGGCGGCAAGGCACGTGGGAACCGATAGTAGAGAAACTTGGTATCAAGGTAAGAAGCCCCTTACAGTTTTTAGAACAATATCTATTACCTCTGCCAACACTAATTCGAACGTTATATGGTTCTTGGACTGACCCAGATGAATTTATTGGCCAAACGGGTCGGGCCTTGCTCGCATTGTCCAGAGACGAAAGATGAAGCACCTCAGGCATCCGTATGGCTTAGTTGATTGGAAATGAGACGTTACCGAACGTATTGTCGACGAGGAGCGTTAGGAAAAGGTGTAATAGTAATACAATCTTCGTCTATATAGGTGGTGCTATAATTTTGTCGTTGCATTAAACTACTAAAGCCCTAAATCGTTTTGGATGTTGTAGTGAGGAAAAACTAGCAGGAGGATTAAAATGAATACGCTGCAATCTTTGGTAAAACGAAATGTGCCATTGTGGGCATTACTTGTCGCGCTATTTATCACTGGTATATGTGCATGCCTCATTGGTATTTTTATTGGCGTACCTTCCAGTTCAGGAAAGACAAGAATAGTCTCTGAGGCTCTCACTTTAACGGCCACTGCTAAACCGGGCCTTACGTTCACCTCTACTATCATAGTAACGATTCCACCAACAAGCACAAATACTCCGAGCATTTCCTCGACATCTTCATACACACCAACGTCATTGAATACACCCACTATCACCCCAACCCCAACAAACACGGGTACGCCAACCGCAACTCCTAACACTACTCAAACTGCACAGGCTAAATTACGTGAAGATAAAGAAGATGGATTCTACTTGGTCAATGTAGACATTGCCCCCGGAGTGTGGCGTTCGACTGGAAGTGGTGATAATTGCTATTGGGCAACAACTGCAAAAACCGGGGATATTATAGATAATCATTTTGGTTTAGCAGGTGGAACGGCTTTCATCTCACCAAACACCTTTCAAGTCGAATTTAACGGCTGTGGCACATGGGTATTCGTTTCCGCACCATAGAAAATCGCAACTCGAAAAAACATCACTTAAGCTAGTGATATAATCTCCCCGTCCGAATTACCAGGAGCATAGAAATGACAGACAACCTATAGTCCATATACCTTTTCAGGGCACTAACCCGTTGCGATGATTAATGTCGGTACGATGCTGACGTTTCCCAGCCGAGGCTTGCCCTCGGTTTTCGTTTTAACTGGCGTATGGAGTGCGTCGCACCTTAAGCGATAAGACGAATCCACCCGTCAAGTGCGACGCACCCTCGCCCCACCCAACTACAGGTCAACTATGCTTACCGCACATCACATTCACAAAACCTACGGCATCCAGCCCATCCTGCAAGACATCTCCTTCAGCGTCAGCAACAGCGAGCGCATCGGTCTCATCGGTCCCAACGGCTGTGGCAAGACCACCCTCATGCGCATCCTGGCTGGCATCGAACAGCCCGATTCTGGGACTGTCGCTTCGACGCGCCCCAACCCTTCGACACGCTCAGGGCAACGCTTAAGAATTGGATATCTGGCGCAAGGCATGGACTTCGAACCTAATCAAACGCTTCAGACGACCCTCAGCCTGAATCCTGTTTCCCAAACCGATCTCGAATCTGAAATCGCATCCCTCGCCTCGGCCTTATCCACAAACCCAAACGACTCACACCTCCAAACCAAATACGACTCTATCCTCCATCAACTATCAACCGCCAACCATCAACCACAAACCATTCTCGGTCCACTAGGTCTCGCAGAACTTCCTCTTGAAACGCCCATCGCTCACCTCAGCGGCGGACAAAAGACTCGTCTCATGCTGGCGCGGGTTTTATTGGAAGAACCGCATCTACTCCTACTCGACGAACCGACCAACCATCTCGATATCGAAATGCTCGAATGGCTCGAAGGCTGGCTCAATCGTTTTCAGGGCGCCGCACTGATCGTCTCGCACGACCGTGCATTTTTAGATAATACGGTCACATCCATTCTTGAACTGGACCCGAAGACTCAATCCATGAAAGCGTACCCGGGCGATTACACCGACTATCTCGACGCCAAACAAAGAGAATTCGAGAAGCAACACGATGAATACCAGGACCAAATCATCGAACTCCGCAAACTCCATAACGCTGCACGGCATCTCAGAAGGATCTCGCAATTCAAAAAAGGCGGCAAAGGCGATACGAACGATAAATTCGCCAAAGGCTTCTTCGGAGACCGCACCACACACACCGCCCGCCGCGCTTTGCGAATCGAAAAGCGGATCGAGAATATGCTGGAAGAAGACAGCAAAGAGAAACCGATCCAAAGCTGGCAGATCAAACTCGATTTCGGCGCGCCTGCACATCAGTCGAAAGATATATTGATAACCGACTTATTCTCAATTGGCTACGCGCTAAACAATCCACTGCTTGAAAATCTGAATCTCCACATCCGTGCAGGACAGCGCATCGGACTTACAGGCGCAAACGGAACGGGCAAGACGACATTGATCCGCACCATCGCAGGGAAACTGAATCCACTAGCTGGCAGTTTGAAGCTGGGTATGACCGTCAAACTCGGGTATATGTCACAAGAGCAGGAACTGCTGAGTCCAAATCTCAATGCGTTGCAAATCATCCAAAGTGTCGTATCCCTCAACGAGACCGAAGCTCGCAACTTTCTGCATTACTTCCTCTTCAAAGGCAATGATACCCTGCGCCGCACACCTGAACTCTCTTTCGGCGAACGCGCCCGTTTACAACTTGCAGTACTCATCGCACAAGGTTGCACATTTCTTTTATTGGATGAGCCGATCAATCATTTGGATATTCCCTCACGCGCCCGCTTCGAGGAGGCGCTCGCCAATTTCAAGGGAACCATCCTCGCCGTCATCCATGACCGTTACTTCCTCGAACGCTTTACGACGGATGTGTGGAATGTGAAGGATGGAAAGATTGAGAAATATTAGAAACGATTCGCGCTGAGCGGAGTGAGGACAGTACTACCGTCCGAACGCAGTCGAAGCGCATGTACCAGAGAAAATTAGGATGAAACCAATATCCCCCACTCCCCACCCCGACGTCAGCGAGATTCTAAATCTCCTGCTCACAAACGTGAAAGAGATATTGCAGGACCATTTCGTGGGCATGTACCTCTACGGTTCACTTGCCAGCGGAGACTTCAACCCTGAAACTGGCGACATTGACTTTCTCGTCGTCACAACTGATGTTCTTTCAGAAAATAAGTTCGAGGAACTCGAAGCTATGCACCAGCACATCTGGGCAAGCGGATATAAACGGGCTTCCAGACGCGAAGGTTCTTACATTCCGCAGAAAGATATTTGGCGTCACGATCCAAATAATGCGCCCTCTCCCACTGTCAACGAAGGTAAGTTTTACGTGGATAAACGCGGCAGTGATTGGATCGTCCAACGACATGTCGTCCGAGAATATGGCGTTGTGCTCGCAGGACCTGACCCGAAAACATTGATCGATCCCATCAGCCCCGACGATATTCGCGGCGCAGTTTTGGGAATCCTCAACGAATGGTGGTTCCCCATGCTCGATGATCCTTCGTGGTTACAGAAGAACGAGAGCAATTATCACGGCTACACAATCATCACAATGTGCCGCGCCCTTCACGCGCTGAAGTATGGAACAATCGTCTCAAAGCTTGTTGCGATCAAATGGGCAAAAGCAGATCTCGGCACACAATGGCATCCGTTAATTGAAAAAGCCGTCGCCTCGCAATACGGGAAACATTCTGAGTTCCTGAATGAAACACTGGAATTCATACGCTTCACAAAATCAACTCTGGAGTCGGATGGCAGATCGTCCGAAGAGTCAGGAACGGATCATGCCAAAGATTCATCTTGACACCGATCTTGGCGGTGACATCGACGACATTTGCGCGCTCGCAATGCTGCTTCGATGGGAGGCTGCCGAAATAACCGGCATCACGACAGTCGCAGAAGCCAATGGACGAAGAGCTGGATACGTCCGTCATGTCCTGGCACTCGAAGGCAGAGACAGGATTCCCGTCGCGGCGGGAGCACAGGTAGCCCAGGGTTATTATCGCTATTCTGAATTGGGGTATCCCGACGAGGAGAAATATTGGTCTCACCCAATTGTTCCACTGCCAAATATTTTGGATGACGCGCTCGACCTACTGAAACAAAGCATTACGAAAGGCGCGACAATCATCGCCATTGGACCTTTTACAAATCTATACTTGCTCGAACTCAAATATCCCGGCATCTTAATGCAGGCAAAGCTCTTTCTCATGGGCGGGTATATTTATCCAATCCGTTCCGGCTATCCAAACTGGAGCAATGACTTTGACTGGAATATTCAAGTGGATGTGAAGTCTGCAAAGAATGTGATTGAGAATTCCAATCCAACGCTTATTCCGCTGACCGTGACAGTCGAGACTGCTTTGCGAAGAGTGTATCTGGATGAATTGCGAAAAGCTGGCGCATTGGGACAATTGCTCGCGCAACAAGCGGAAGCCTTTGCAATCGACGAGCAGAACGAAAAGAAATATGGCGAAACCTGTGAAGGATTACCCATTGACATCATCAACTTCCTGCATGATCCACTCGCCTGCGCGATTGCACTTGGTTGGGATCGTGGAGTGGAATGGAAAAACTTCCCTTGATATTGGAAGAAAAAGCCGGCTGGCTTCATGAGCGAATACATTCATCTGGGAAGCCAACTGGCGTTATAACAAAAGTAGACGGTCCCCGCTTCAATGAATATTGGTTGAGCAAGATAACAAACAGGTAAAATAATAGCATGAACCCAAACCGCTTCAAAGTCATTACTCCCAACGATCTGGATGACTACGCCGACCGCGCCAACATAATCACAGATGCTTCGTGGCCCGAATTCATGCTGCACGACCCAATCGCGAATGAACACTGGCATGAACTCTTTGATCGCTTCGAAGAATATCAATTCGCCATGTTGGACACTGAAACAAACTTTATGGCAGCAATGAGTAACAGCCTGCCATTTTATTGGGATCAGTCTCTTGAAGAATTGCCCGAAGGCGGATGGGATTGGGTCGTCCTCAAAGCCATCGAGGACCATAAGAATAGCGTTCAGCCGAATACCCAATCTGCGATTCAAATTGCCATTCATCCCGATTATCAAGGTCAGAGACTAAGCATGGAAATGGTCAAAGCCATGCGCGCCATCGGAAAATCAAAAGGATTCAAAACCCTCGTCGCTCCTGTTCGCCCGAATCAAAAGAGCAAATACTCGTTAACAAGCATTGACGATTACATCACGTGGAAAACAGGTGAGGGCCTTCCCTTTGACGCTTGGCTGAGAGTCCATGCCCGCGCGGGCGCGAAAATCATCAAGCCCTGCCACGAAGCCATGACCATCCGCGGCACATGTGTGGAATGGGAGGCATGGACAAAGTTGAGATTCCCCCAAAGCGGGAAGTATGTTATCCCCGGCGCGCTCAACCCAATGGAGATGAATATTGAAAAAGACGAGGGTGTTTACATTGAGCCAAATGTGTGGATGACGCACCTACTGATGCCGTAACCAGCAAATTTATCCCTGCTTCAAAATAACCGCCGCGCCGTAACCGACAACGGATGAATAATCCCCCGTCACGTCTCCCGATGTGGCGTGACGCAAAACCCTCACCTTGTCCGCGCCGAGCGCTCGGGATGCCCACAGCACGGCGGTGAACGCGCCGAGTCCGCAGGCAAAGCCTTTGCCGGCGCGCTCCACGTCGAAGGCGCCTTCGGGTGAAAAGGATTCGATTTGGTCCAACATGGCGCGGTCGTAAGTCAATGCAGTTTTTTGATTATAGAAGTGGGACAAGTCCGTGCTGGCGACCAGGGCAAAGTTTTTATCGCGTAATACTTTCGCGAGCGCCTTGCCCAATGCCTCGCAAACGCGCGGTTCCTGGGCGCGCACCATCACCGGTAATAATTTCCATTTTGGTTGAAGCGCGCGCTGCAGGAAAGGCAATTCTATTTCAAGCGAATGTTCAGGGTCGTTTGAAACGGGAGACAAGCCAAAGCCCAGTTCTGATTTCAAGGCTTCGTCGAGTTCGCCCAAAGTATCCTTGTCAATCGAAACGTCACCCAGCGGCGTGGAATATGCGTCGTGCGCGCTCGTAATTAACGGTTGAGAGTACGGATGATGCATCGGCGCGATAATGGCGACCAACTCCGGGCTCGCGCTGAGCGCAGTCCACGCCCGGCGAAGCGTGGCGAAAGCATATCCCGCGACCGCGCCAGAATAACGATGTCCTGCATGCGGCGCGATGACTCCAACTACCTCTCCATCCAAGTCAGGCAGTTGCGCGTCATCCAAATATTCATCAACAGTACGAGCCAGCATTTTAGAATTCCCCTCATACCATGTGCCGGCAATCGGCGAAGGACGAACGTCGGGCATAAAAGGATTCTAGCACTTTTTGCGCGGGGCGAAAAGCAAATAGGAGTGAATCTTGACGCGGCGTTTATCTCCATGCTATTATCACGATGCTTCTGTTCCCAGGCATAATACAACTCATAGGAGACTCTCATGGGAAAGACAAATTCCAAATTCATGATCCCGACTGTCGCGGGTGTCGTCGCGCTTTGCCTGGCATGTGTATGCTGCGGCGTGGTTTTGCTTTATTTTTATGGAGATATGTTCTTCACCCCAAGCGTCCCATCCAACCCCACTGAAAGTGTCCAGCCGGATGTTCCCACCCAGCAGGCAAATGTAGATACGTCTGGTTTACCCGAATGGACAGTCATTGTCTATTCTGCCGCGGACGATGAAGTGTTGGAAGAGACCATGTGGTTCGATGTCAACGAAATGGAACTGGTCGGATCGAATCCGCAGATGAACATTGTCGTTCAAATTGACCGTTATGGCGGCGCGTTCACAGGCGACGGAGACTGGTCGGACACGCGCAGATATCTCATTACACAGGATAATGACCTGAGTACGATCTCCTCGCCTGTCGTGGAAAACCTGGGCGAGGTGGATACTGGCGACCCGCAAACTTTGGTGGATTTCGTCACCTGGGCGATCCAAAATTACCCCGCAAAGAAATACGCGCTGGTGATGTCTGATCACGGAGGCGGCTGGACTGGCGGTTTCTCAGATATGTCCTCTTCTGATTATTCAGATCTTTCCATGCCTGAAATTGTCTCTTCCATTGAACAGATTCGCCAGAATACAGGCGTTGATAAATTTGAAATCATCGGTTTTGACGCGTGTCTGATGGGACAGATCGAAGTCTTTGGTTCCCTCTACCCATATTCGAATTACATGGTCGCGTCGGAAGAAGTTATCCCCGGTTATGGCTGGTCTTACGCGGCATGGCTGGGGCAACTCGCAGAAAACCCGTCAATGGATGGAAGTGGACTCTCGAAGTCCATCGTCTCCACCTACGTAATCAACGATGAGTGGCTCGCAGAAGTCCGGGCATCCTCGGATGAGATTGTGCAGGAAGAGTCTACGACCACATTAAGCGCCATCGAAAGCGACCGCATGCCGGACGTGATCGGCGCGATGAATCAATTCATCGCGGCCATGGCTTTGCTTGATCAGAGTTATGTGGCTGAAGCAAGGACCTACTCGCGTAGTTATGAATCCGTTTTTGGCGAAGATTTTTCCAGGCCCTATATCGATCTGGACAATTTTTCAGAGACGCTCACAAATCTGACCAACGATTCGAGCGCGCAACAGTCGGCTGTCCAATTACAGACCGCAATTTCGTCGGCGGTCGTCGCCGAAAAACATGGGCTGAATATGTCCGGCTCGAACGGAATTTCCTTCCACTTTCCAGATTCGGATCTATACCATTTCACCGAGCTCAATAGCGATTTCCCACCCTACTATGCGGAATCCTCAAATAAATTCCTTCAACAGTCTTCGTGGGACGAATTTCTAGTACCTCACTAACTTGAATTTTTTACAATTGAGACAGGATAAAGCCGTTT
>CAZIYY010000008.1:0-15442 GCA_964543585.1 uncultured Anaerolinea sp.
TAGTTTATCTTGTTTAGTCCTACTGTCCAAATTTTGGGGTGCATTACACTTATTGCTCTTTATGCTTGGGCTGGAATACACGGGAACGGAACTAAAGGAAAACCTTCGGAGCGGATTACCCACTGGCGTGGTTGACTTCTTATTGAACTTTCCGCCTGGCTTGATCTGCGGATTTTTATTGGGCTGGGATCCGCTTGCATCGCTGCTGCTGGGAGGCGTGACCTACATCTCCTCATCTGGCGTCATCGCCAAAGTGTTGAATGAACTTGGCAGGATGAACAAACCAGAGACGCCCGTTGTCCTATCTACTCTTGTCATCGAAGATCTGGCAATGGCAATTTTTCTCCCCCTTGCCGCTGTGCTATTGATCGGACAGGGATGGACAACGGGCGTAATATCCATCTTGATTGCGTTGGTGACCGTAAGCATTGTATTATTTGTGGCAGTCCAGTATGGGGAGCATGTCAGTCAGATACTCTCCCATGAATCGAATGAGATCATTTTGCTAACGACGTTCGGAACGATCCTGCTCGTCGCGGGAGTTGCGCAGCGTTTGCAAGTCTCCGCCGCGATCGGCGCCTTCCTCGTTGGCATCGCTCTTTCAGGACCGATCGCTGAACGCGCACATGACTTGATCAGCCCTCTGCGTGACCTGTTCGCTGCCACGTTCTTTTTCTTCTTCGGGTTGCAAATTGACCCTGCGACTCTTCCCCCCGTGATCCTGTTCGCCGTGGGCTTGGGCCTTGTCACCGCCCTGACCAAAATCCCGACAGGCTGGTGGGGAGCCCGCCGCGCGGGCATCGACAGAGCAGGGCAGTTGCGGGCGGGTGCAGCCTTGGTGGCGCGCGGAGAATTCTCAATCGTGATCGCAGGACTGGGCGTCAGCGCGGGATTGGATCCGGGACTCGGCTCCCTGGCCACCGCTTACGTTTTATTTATGGTCTTGTTGGGTCCGATTCTGTCACGCGTTGTATCAGATCGAGTGTGAAGCTCCATCGAACCGCCGCGGCGCTAATAGGACAAAGTTTGTGTTTGAAACGGAGTAATGAAGAGGATGATCACAAGAATATGGCACGGCAGGGTTCCAACCACCAAAGCCAAAGAATATTACAAGTTTCTGAATGAGCGCGCCATTCCCGATTATCAATCGATTGATGGCAACATCAGTGTCCACGTCCTCGAACGGACGGAAGGCGATATCACACACTTCATTACGCTCACTTTTTGGAAGGACATGGAGTCCATCAAAGCCTTTGCAGGCGAGGATGTGGAGACTGCGAAATATTATCCTGAAGACAAGGACTTTCTGCTTGAGTTCGAGCCAAAGGTCGTGCATTACGAAGTCGTTGGGCAATCGTAATGATGCAGTATCAATTGTGGTTGGGGATTCCTGAAAACACGGATGGCTTATAATTACTTTATCATTCCACCCTTCGGAGAATCCATGAACCAACAAGATGTGCTCACAACGGTGCTGGAAGCCGTCACGGAATTCAACGAGCAACTGGACGCTGAACACAGACTCGATCCCACTGCGGAAACGCGCCTGCTTGGCAAATCCTCAAAACTCGATTCGTTTGGACTGGTGAATTTGATCATCGTTGTCGAAGAGAAACTTTACGACAAGTTCGACAAATCCATCACGCTGGCGGATGAGCGCGCCATGTCGCAGGAGCACAGCCCCTTCCGCTCCGTGCAATCACTGGCGGATTATGCGTATACGTTGCTGAGTGAGAAGTGATGTCTGACTCTGTCATGCTCATCAGTGGCGCGCGCAAGGGAATTGGCCGCGCCCTCGCCGAAACTTATACGGAAGGCGGTTGGCGCGTCATCGGCTGTTCGCGCCAAGCCTCGGACTTTTCACATGCCAACTATCGCCACGTTGCGCTGGATGTCAATGACGAAGGCGCGGTCAAGGGGATGATGGCATCCATCCGTAAAGACGAAGGCCGCCTGGACGCGCTGATCAACAACGCGGGCATCGCCTCCATGAATGCGGCGCTACTCACGCCGATTGACAGCGTCCGCCTCGTCCTTGAGACAAATGTGATTGGCACATTTCTCTTATGCCGCGAAGCCGCGCGCCTGATGCAAAAGAATCGTTTCGGGCGCATTATCAACTTTACAACGGTCGCGGTCCCATATAATCTCGAAGGCGAAGCGGCGTATGCCGCGTCGAAAGCAGCGGTCGAGAGTCTCACGCGCGTCCTTGCCCGCGAACTCGCGGATAACGGCATCACAGTGAACGCAGTGGGGCCAACTCCAATTCAAACCGATCTTTTGCGAGGCGTGCCGAAAGAAAAATTACAATCTCTTCTTGCACGCCAAGCCATTCATCGCATGGGCGAGCCACGCGACATCATCAACGCAATTGATTTTTTCCTGCGCGCCGAAAGCGACTTTATCACAGGGCAGGTTATTTATCTCGGTGGCGTTTCATGATCGAATTCCTTTTGGATGTGTTCAACGAAAACAAAAACGACGACGCCATCATCTGGCGCGAGCAAACCTACTCTTATGACTGGTTGCATGATCACGTCATCAAATGGCGGCGTGATCTCACGGATCATAATGTTGTGCCCGGGTCCGTCGTGATCCTTGAAGCAGATTTCTCCCCGAACGCGGTCGCTCTGTTCCTGGCCCTCATCGAACATAACTGCATCCTCGTCCCGCTGACCAAATCAGTTGAATCAAAGAAGGCGGAATTCACCGAAATCGCCGAGGGTGAAATACGGATTACGATCGCTGAGGATGATGCTGTTATCTTTGACCACCTCCCCCGCCGCGCGACCCACAGCCTGTATTCCGTTTTACGGGCTCGCCGCCACCCGGGGCTGATCCTCTTCTCCTCCGGTTCGACAGGCAAAAGCAAAGCTGCACTCCATGACCTGACAGGCATTCTCGAAAAATTCAAAGTGCGCCGCAACAAACAACGCACGATCACTTTTTTGTTATATGATCACATCGGCGGGGTCAATACGATGCTGTACACGCTTTCCAATGCTGGATGTATCGTTACCGTGCAGGAGCGCAGTCCAGAGAACGTACTCGAAGCAGTCGAGAAATATCGCGTCGAGTTATTGCCAACGTCACCGACATTCATCAATATGATTTTGCTGAGTGAAGCATACAAGCATCATAACTTGTCCAGTCTCAAGACCGTAACTTATGGCACGGAACCGATGCCTGAAAGTACATTGAAGCGATTCCACGAGTTGTTTCCCAATATCACGCTCCAACAAACATACGGACTCAGTGAAGTGGGCATTCTCCGCTCGAAGTCAAAGAGTTCTGATTCGTTGTGGGTCAAACTTGGAGGCGAAGGATTCGAAACGCGCATCGTGGACGGCATCCTGCAAATCAAAGGGGATTCGGCGATGCTCGGATATCTCAACGCGCCGAGTCCATTCAGCGAGGACGGCTGGTTCATCACAGGCGATGAAGTCGAAGTGGACGGCGAATACTTCCGCATTTTGGGTCGCCGTTCGGAGTTGATCAACGTCGGCGGCGAGAAAGTGTATCCCGCTGAAGTCGAGTCAGTGATTCAGCAAATTGAGAATGTTGCCGACGTTACCGTTTACGGTGAGAAGAATCCCATCACTGGAAATATCGTCTGCGCCAGTGTGCGATTGCTTGAGCCCGAAGATTCCAAAGCCGCTGTACTTCGTATCAAAAAATATTGCCGCGAGCGTATGCCGACCTTCAAAGTCCCCGTCAAGGTCAACATCGTGGACGAAGAGATGCATGGCGAGCGCTTCAAGAAGATGCGACTTCAACCTATAAAAAAGTAGTAATGACTTTTTGCTTCTTGCGCCGTCCTCAGCGCAAGAGTTGCCAGTAGAGCGCCGCCGGGGACGGCGGCTTGAGCAAAATCAATGCCGGCCATTCGCAAAGCCATGCCTGACGACTTCGAGCACATTTATCCACTCTTCAGCGGATTCCGTGAACCGCGCCCATCGAAGGAGGAATTTCAGAGATTGTTCATCCCCCGCTGGGGCAGTGACGAGTCGCACGTTGGCTTCATCCTTGAAGAAAATAATGAGGCGATTGGTTATCTTGGCACGTTGTTCAGCGTGCGCGAAATCAATGGGCGCAGGGAAAAATTTTGCAATCTCAATTGCTGGATCGTGAGAGAAGAATATCGCACAGAAGGTTTGCCGCTGCTCTTTCAGATATTACGCATGAAAGACGTAACCGTCACCAACTTTACTGGCGGGCGTGTGATGTCCATTCTGGCAAAATTTGGCTTTAAGCCTCTCGATGAAACGCTCAAGATTCTTTTGCCTGCTCCCACTTTGGGTGACGGCTGTGAACTGATATTTGACCAACCCCGCATTGCTCCATTGCTCGACACACATGACCGACAGGTCTTTGATGATCATCGTGAATTCAAATATGCGTTTGTTCTCTTGAAAGCTAAAGAAGGGGTATCGCTGCTTTCATTCAAGAAAGTAAAACGCAAACTTCTGCCCGTTCTTGAAGCGCATTACCTCAGTGGGCGCGATATGTTTCTCAAACACATTCGCCATGTCTTACCTGCGCTATGCTTTCGCAAACGCGCAGTGGGATTAATGGTTGGCAATCATTTTCTAGGTGGCGCGTCCATCCCATTTGCACTGACGATTCCACAGCGGCAGGCGCGGTTGTTCCGCTCGACGACTGTTGCAGTGGAAGAAATGGATACAATGTATTCCGAATTACAGATTTTAAACCTATGAGTCGATTCGACTCCCTGCTGCGAATCGCCGCGCTGTTTGTGAGTCCCATCTATAGTGGCGCGGGCGTGATCTTGATGTTTCACCGCGTATTGCCTGCGGAGTCACGCCCACGCGTTCGCGGACATGCCGCGCTGGAGGTTACGCCTGAAGACCTGGAACAAACCATCCAATACTTTGCGCGGCGCAATTACATTGTCTATTCGCCCGATGACTTGTATCATTTTCTGATGGGCGCGAGAAAACCAGACAAACGCTTTGTCCTCTTCACGTTTGATGACGGTTACGTTGACAACCTGACCTACGCATATCCCATCTTCAAGAAACACAATATCCCATTTGCGATAAACGTTAGCGCCAGTTTCCCCGAAAGGACGGCTGTGATCTGGTGGTATCTGCTCGAAGATTTGATCCTTGCCTGCGGTCGACTGACATTTGATTACGAAGGCAGGACTTACGATTTGGATTGCAGAACGTCGGAAGGCAAAGCCGAAGCCTTTGCAGCTACAAGAAAATTGTTCAAGTTTGCGAATGTTCAGCAGCGCGCCGCGCTGACGGATTCCGTCCTGCTTGCTCATGGCGCAGACTTGCTTCGCAAGGTGGATGAAGTCGCGCTGACGTGGGATCAACTCAGAGGACTCGCGTCCGATCCGCTTGTGACACTCAGCGCACACACCGTCAATCATTACACCCTCAATAGTCTAGGCGACGACGAAGTTCGATATGAAATTCTTGAATCCAGGCGGATACTCGAAGCGCATCTCCATAAACAAATCGAGCACTTTGCTTATCCCTTTGGCAATCGCCGCGAGGCGCAAGAGCGCGAGTTCCGCATCGCCGCGCAGTGCGGATTCAAGACAGCCATGACCACGCGTACGGGTGGTATCTTCCCTGAACATAAATCGCATCTGACGGCATTGCCGCGTTACGACCTCACTCAACTCGCTCTGCCCCGCGATCTCGATCTCGTGACCAGCGGGGCGTTGAGTATGCGCGTCAATCGCCTGCAACGCGTGGTCACTGTATAGGCCTTGTGATAATGTAATACCTTTGTGATTTTTGCGGGGAAAAAACTCGTATAATGTTATCAACTCACCTTATGCAGGATTTCCCGCAGGATCGATAGAATCAAGATGATTTGCTGAACAAATCCTGCGGTGGTTGTGCTATCGGCGGCTTGAGCGTAATTCGTTTGGAGGAGAACGTGACGGAACGCATGGGAACGGTATTACTTAAACACACACAGATCATCATCCACTGGCCCGATGAGAGGGAGGAAACCGTGCGCCTCGGCGATACTACGCGCATCGGGCGCGGCAAGGATGGTAATGACATCGTCCTCCCCGATCTCTTTCAATCCATTTCGCGCAGGCATCTGGAAATTCGGCGCGAAAGAGACGGCTATCGACTGATAGACCTCGGAAGCCGCAACGGGGTACTGGTCAACGGCATTTATGCAAAAGATACGTACCTGAGAGACAGGGACGAAATTCGAATCGGACAGGGCGATAAAGGTCAGGAAATCCGAATCGAATTCCAGTTGGGGAGCGAGTCGCTTCTCGTTGATCTTGAGGCGGAAGCGCATGCCACCCTGCCTCCATCCATGGGATTATCCAGTGAATCGCCCGTCAACAAACCTCATTTCAAAATCCGCTGGCACAACGGGAGCACAAATTATTTCCCCGTCAACGCCGATAAAGTGATCATCGGGCGCGGCGCGGACGCGAATCTACGCGTCCCTGAGACTCTGCGCTTCGTATCGAGTCAACAGGCTGAGGTCGTGAAAAAAGAGGCGGGGTTCTTCATCCGTGACTTGAACAGCGCAAACGGCACGCTCGTCAATAATCAACGGCTCAAGCCCGATCAATATTATCCGCTTGGGAACGAATCCATTATTCGCATCGGTGACGATGAATATGGGATATCGATTGGGTTGACGTTCATCAATCCGAGCGGGGCATCCGGGACTGTAGCAGGGTTTATGCAATCGGCGCGCGCGACGCAACTCACAAAGTCAGACATGATCCTGATAGGCAGGCTTGAAAATTGCGACGTGATTTTGGATTCTGCCGAAGTCTCGCGCAGGCACGCAATGATTCGTCAAAAAGGCGAAACCTATTTTCTTGAAGACCTTGATAGTAGTAACGGCACGTACGTAAACGATGAGCGCATCAAACAGGTGGAATTGCGCGAGGGTGATTTGATCCAGATTAGCAAATTTCATTTGCTCTTTCAGGGCGGGCGGCTCGCGCCGTATGAAAGCAGCGGCATGAGGCTCGATGCAACCGGACTCTCAAAAGACGTGGACACAAAGAGCGGTAAACAACACATTCTCGATGACGTGAATTTTTCTGTTTTGCCGCGCGAGTTCATTGCATTGGTCGGCGGGAACGGCGCGGGAAAATCAACCCTGCTCAACGCGTTGACCGGCGTTCAGCGCGGCGATGGGCACGTGCGCTTGAACGGTTACGACTTGTATCGGGAATATGAAAGTTTGCGTCCGCAGATCGGATATGTCCCCCAGACGGATACGCCTGCCGGGCACGCCAGCCTGACCGTTGAAAAAACATTGGACTACGCCGCCCGCCTCAGACTTCCCCCCAGCCTGACTCCGTCCGAACGAGCGCGCCGCATCGACGCGGCGCTCGAGACGGTCTCGATGAACACTGACATAATCCGCAGGACGCGCGTCTCAGACCTCTCACGCGATGGACGCAAGCGCGTCAGTATCGCCGTTGAATTGCTCACGGACCCCAAAATTATTTATCTCGATGAAGCAATGTCTGGTCTCGACCCAGGACACGAAAAGAAAATGATGCACATGCTGCGCGGCATGGCAGATGAGGGACGAACAATCATTCTCGTTACAGAGGCGACGAACAACATCCTGCAAACCGATCAGGTCGCCTTTCTCTCCGAAGGCAAACTGGTTTATTTTGGTCCATCGAACGAAGCATTGGAGTTCTTTGAAGTGGAGGAGTTCGCTGATATTTACGAACGCATTGACCGAAAAGGCGAAGAATGGCGCAAGGCTTTCGAGGAGAAGAAACCCGAACAACACAGGAAATATATTCAGGAAAGAAAGAAGACGATTCCGCCTGCGCCGCGACGCGCGTTGCCAAAAGTTAGTTTTGGGATCGCGGAATTCTTCAATCAAGCGCTGATACTAACCCAGCGCGCCTGGGATGTGACCCGAAGCGACCGCACGACGCTCCTGCTCATGTTACTGCTTTTCCCCGTTACGGCGCTTCTGCAACTCATTGTCTCTCAGCCCGACATTCTTACGGGGAATCTCGCCATCCTTGCGGACCCGATCGGCGCAGCAAAGACGATGACCGAAAATTATGTGCCATACTCCCACACAAACGCCTTCGTCTTCCTGATGGGACTCGAAGCCGTGGTCGTGGGCATGTTTTTACCGTTGAACGATTTGGTCAATGAGCGCGCGCTCTTTTTGCGCGAACGTATGATAAATCTCAACACATTATCTTACTTGTTGAGCAAAGCGCTCCTCTACACTGCCTTTGCATTTGTCCAGGTTTTACTCTACATGCTGATCCTCTCTTTCGGCGTGGACTTCCCCGCAAAAGGGCTGTACTTCAACGGCACGTTTGAAATATTCGTTACGCTCTTTCTCACAGTGCTGGCAGGCGTCAGTTTGGGTCTCATCGTTTCTGCGTTCAGCAAGTCAAGCGAAATGGCAATTTACATTCTCGCAGGAGTGATGATTTTCCAATTCTTCTTCGCGGGCGCGCTCTTTGACCTGCGCGGTAATAAACTCGAATCCCTCTCGTCCCTCACATCCACGCGCTGGTCACTAACCGCGCTGGGCGTGACGGTTGATATGGATAAAATCGCTGAAAGCACAATTCTCTGCAACGACGCCTCCAGTTGCTTCAATTACCCCGATGCAAAAGATGATTTGCGACTCAATTACGACGATGGACAACTCGCAAGATCATGGACAATGTTAATTGGCATGACATTTCTTTTCCTGACTATGACCTGGATCCTGTTGAGGCGCGTTTCACCGTAGGGACACGCTTCGCAGTCGCTGTTCGCCAACGACGCCTACCCTAAATGAAGTCGAGTAGTTTCCGCTGGGATCAGTGACGACGCTCGCAGAACCAAGATCGTCAAGACGGCCGAGAGATTGATCTTGCAGAGACGCTTCGAGATAGATGTAATTCGTGGGGGTTGAGCGAATGACATTGCACCTGATGATACCCATTGAGTGTAATCGAAAAATGATATAAACTTGAAGCATTATGAAAATCGATTCCCTCACCCTCCATCATATCTCCATGCCGTTGGTTGCGCCGTTCGAGACCTCCTTCGGGCGCGAGACGGTTCGCCAGTGTATCCTCGTCACATTGCAGGCAGAAGGACTGACCGGCTATGGCGAATGTGTGGCCTCGCGCGAGCCGGGCTATAACTACGAAACGACAGGCACGGCATGGCACATCCTCAAGGATTTCATTGCGCCTCTGCTGCTGGGAAAAGATATCAAAGACGCGGAAGATTTTCAAAAGCGCGTCGAAAGGATTCGCGGACATCATCTTGCCAAGGCGGGCGTGGAGATGGCATTGTGGGATCTGCTTGGCAAACGCGATGGCAAGTCGTTGAAGGAAATGTTCGGGGGCGAGCGTGAAAAAGTTGAAGTGGGAGTCTCGATTGGGATTCAAGAGTCAGCCTCGGCTTTGGTGCGAAGCGTCGCGTCTTATCTGGACCAGGGCTATCGCCGCATCAAGATCAAGATCAAGCCGGGTCGCGAAGTGGACGAGACATCCGCAGTCCGACGCGCCTATCCCGACCTGCGCCTGCAAGTGGATGCGAACTCCGCATATACATTGGAGTCCGCAGGTGCTTTGAAGGCAATTGATGATATGGATTTATTGCTCATCGAACAGCCGTTGTTCGAGGATGATATTTGGGATCATCGCAAATTGCAGGCAGAGTTCAAAACGCCGATCTGTTTGGATGAAAGCATTGTCTCACCGCGTCACGCGCGCTACGCGCTGGAGATGGAAGCGTGCAGGATCATCAATGTCAAGCCCGCCCGGGTGGGTGGGTTGAGTCAAGGCATTGCCATCCATGATTACTGCCGAGCGCAGGCTGCGCCTGTGCCGGTCTGGTGCGGCGGCATGTTGGAGACGGGCGTGGGACGCGCGTCGAATCTTGCGCTGGCGTCATTGCCCGGTTTTGTTTTGCCCGGCGATATTTCAGCCTCCGATCGTTATTATCACCGAGACATAACCAATGAACGTTTTGTCTTGAATGACGACAGCACAATTGACGTGCCGAATGGCCCCGGCTTGGGCGTGTCAATTGACGAAGCCGCGCTCAAACAATTTGCGCTTTCAGAGATCACGATCAAGGCGGAATAGTATAATCAAGGCAATATGCCTATCAAACAATTTCATATATCCTTTATTCTTGTGTCTCTATTGGCTTTATTACTTTCAGCTTGTGGTTCGCAGACAACAACAACCCCGTCACCGCAAGCAATCCAGAATACCTCGTCTCCCAATCCATCTGTTCAGGTTGTTACATTCACACCTGCACCTGCAGGTGTGCGTGTCGGGGAGTCTGTCCCCGTTGCCTTGCGCGAACAAGTTGAGCGTCTGAATATTCCCAATAACGCCAGTTTGGTTCTTGATGTTTCTCCGTTACCGCCATTGGATTCGAATTCAACTCAAACCCAAATTCAATGGGTCTATGCTTTGGTTGCGCCTTTTCCAACGATAACAGATGGCATGACGTTCGATGAACTGCATATCGCGTGGAGTGAAGGCACGGTTCGCGCGCCTTTCAACGGGATTCCGTTATTGATGGATGAATCCACGCTCGCCGCGTTCACCGCGCTTTGGGACGCGCCCGCATCGGGAGCGGTACGAATCGTTCCTGAAAATCAATTGCTGGATGCTGCATGGTCAGAAACTTCATGGGCGATCATCCCGTTTGAATCGCTCGAGCCGCGTTGGAAGGTCTTGACCATAGATGGGCAATCTCCGATCCGCAAAGGATTTGATCTTTCAGATTATCCGCTCGCTGTTAATTTCACTTTACAAGCTGCGGGCAATCTACAATCCTCCAATTCTCCAATCTCCCAATTGCCAATTACTAATTACAATCCCTCCAAACTTACAACCATCATCATGACAGGCGTCACCGCCCTCGTGCGCGCCACCGCGCTGACGATGGAGTTGAAGGGAGCGACATACCCCGGCGAAAAGATCCGCGACCTGATGCGCGAAGCGGACATCGCTCACGTGAGCAATGAGATTCCGTTTTTCACAGGCTGCACCTATCCCAAGCCCGACCAGGGCGCGCTCGTCTTTTGCAGCGACCCAAAATACATGGATCTGCTGACCGATATTGGAACCGACGTTGTTGAACTCACGGGCAACCACTTTGCGGATTACGGTCCCAACGCCATGCTTGAAACGCTGGCGATTTATCAAGCAAATGACATTCCATATTTTGGCGGCGGCGCAGACTTGCAGGATTCGCTCAAGCCTGCATTGTTCGAAGTGAACGGAAACAAGATCGCGTTTATCGGCTGCAACAAGCCCGATGTCGGTCGTTTCCCGACTGCCACGGATTATCAACCGGGCGCGGCGCCATGTGATTTTCCATATCTGACGCAGAAGATCGCTGAATTGAAATCGCAGGGTTGTGTTGTGATCTCAACTTTTCAATGGAATGAAAGTTATGACTCCAATCCCAGTCCGCCTCAACGGGACGACTTTCACTTGATGGCTGATTCGGGCGCGTCCATCGTTAGCGGCAGTCAGGCGCATTACGCACAGGCGATGGAATTTTACAACGGCTCGTTCATTCACTATGGGCTTGGCAATTTATTCTTCGACCAGATGGGCGACCAGGCTTGGATGCCGCTTGGCATTCGTCGTGAGTTCTTTGATCGTTACGTAATCTATGATGGCAAATTTATCAGCACAGAATTGATTACGGCGTTGCTTGAAGACTATTCGCGCCCGCGCTTGATGACAGATCAGGAACGCTCAGGATTCTTGCAGGAATATTTTTATTACAGTGGATGGATGCCATTAATCCCGACTCCGACTCCAAACATCACGCCGACGTTGACCCCGATGTCCGTCCTGCCTCCCGCTTCGACGCCCACCCCGTAAGTGATTCGCGCTAAGCGGAGTGAGCGTTGGTCGAGTAGGCGGCGTTCGCCCGCCGTATCGAGACTAGGCGAACGTAGACGAAGCGCGTTTGGCAAATGATATGAGTTTCGACTGCGCTTGGTCTCGATACGAGCGAGAAGAACACTCGCTCTACTCGACCAGCGCCGCTCAACGCGATATATAAAAAGGAGCATTGCCATGACCATCTACGATATTTCCCTCACCATCTCGCCGAACCTGCCCACCTGGCCCAGCGACCCCGCGCTCGAACTCGAGCAGATCGAATCAATGGACAAGGGCGCGCAGGCAAATGTCACGCGCATCAGCGCGTGCGTCCATCTCGGCACACACGTGGACGCGCCGCATCACTTCCTCAACGATGGCCGCACTGTGGAGAGTCTACCTCTCGATATACTGACGGGTCCCTGTTATGTGACGCAACTCCCCGATGGAGTGGAGGCGATCACTGCCGAAGTTTTGGATCGCTCGGAAATAACTTCTGAAATGAAGCGCGTTCTCTTTGGCACTCGCAACTCCCATCTTTGGGCAAGAGGCGAATCCAAATTCCAGACTGAGTTTGTCGCCATCACGGAAGACGGCGCGGAATGGCTGGTCGAACGCGGCGTCCAACTCGTTGGCGTGGATTCTCTGTCGCTCCATATGGGGATTCCGTGCCGACGCATACAATCTTACTAACGGCTGGAATTGTCATCGTTGAAGGATTGAATCTCTCACAGGTCGTGCGCGGCTTCTATGACTTGTATTGCCTGCCACTGAAAATCGCCGGCTCGGATGGCGCTCCGGCGCGGGCGATCCTGATTCAGTCATGAAGTTAAATCGGTCGTACAGAGTGCAAGGGGGTAAAATACTTATAACTCACCTTACGCAGAACGTCCCGAAGGCAATGTCCTGAGCTTGTCGAAGGGTTTCCTTGAAAAACCTTGTTGAGTCATTCAAACCTTCGGGACGGTGGGTAACATCAGTTACAAATACTTTCCTATTGAAATTGAGTTGCCGTTCGCGGTGAGGGATTGCCATGCCGAAACGAAAATATTTAACTCCCGAGGTTCTGCACGACGCGCCGCTCACTGACAAGAAGGCGGCGGACCTCCACTTCGACGATTTTGCCGCGACCCTGGCACGCCTGATCGCCAGCCCCGCGACCGAGACGCCGCGCTGAACGAATCGCCGACGACTTGAAAGACATAACCGTGATTGGATTCAATCGCTTCGCGCAAAATCGCCTCATGCTGCGCGTGCGCGCCGGTCATTGCTTCGGGCTGTTCCTGCCACAGGCGCGTGCTGTCTTCGGTGTCTGTGAAGAGGAAGGTGACGGTGCCGGAGGGGATGGACATCATAAAATCTCTAATGAATTATCGTTCCTTTTAGTTTTTCCAGCGTCGCACCAACTTTCTCAACGCCTGGTTTAGCTCCAAGCGAGGAGAAAGCAATCAGTGCCTCATCAAAGAGTTGTTGCGCTTTGTCTTTATCCCCATCACCACTGCGCGCGGCATGGACCAACCCCATCTCGTATTGGGTGTTGGCGATATCCCAGGGATGACCTAGAGTTTGATAGCCTTCGAGGGCTTGCTGATATTCTGTCAATGCCTCATTCCATTTCTGTTGCCCGGCGTATGCAAGCCCCAATGCAAAGTGACTGTTGGCGACGCCTGCTTTCGCGCCGATTCCCCCAAACATGATTATCGCCTCCCTTGCAAGATGTTCCGTCTCCGACCAGTGTCTTGCGCGGGCGGCTGTCTCAGGCAACAGCAAACTCCACCATGTCATTGAAGTGGATGTTGTGCTGAGGAGCGGATACCCTGCCGCGCGATATTCCTCGACCGAATTCCAGGCTGCATCCCATTCCTCATGAATAACGTGGTCAAAGAATCTCCAGCGAATGTCCGCGTCAGGCTCGGGTGATAACTGGCTGGCAACATCATGCGCGCTGTTCATATACTGCCGCGATCGTTCGCGATTGCCGCGTTTTGCTTCGATATCTGCCAGGCTCCGAAAAATAAACATGAAACAGGAACTGCAGCCGACCCTCTCGAAAAGCGGCAGGACGCGCTCGCCGTGATTCAACGCTTTCTCCCAGTGCCCGGAAGAGTTAAGCAAAAACATGTAGCCAGCCAGAATCGTTCCCTCCCAACCCGGCGCATTGAATTTCCGGCAAAGTTCCAAGCCTGCCAGCGCGAAGTTTTCCAATCGCGTATAGTCGCCTCGCTGCCAGCTCAAACTAATAATATGGCTGTAGGCGTCGAAGATTCCGTACAGATCCCCGCCTTGATTCAACGCCGCCATTTGGCGTTCGGAGGTCTGGGCGTATGAGGCAAGGTCGCCTCTCGCCTGGTAGACATTGCAGAGCGCGCCGCAACCGCTGGCAATCCCATCGGGATATGCCAACCTTTCAGCCAACTCGATGGCATTCTGCGCCTGAACCTGAGCCTCTGCCAACGCGCCTTCCTGAACCAGACAGATCGCCAACGCTGACAGGCATTTCGCCCGCTGAGGACTCTCCGTCGAAGCCGCGGAACTTGACAGCGCATGCTCCAGATGTTCACGCGCGCGCGGCGCGTCTTTCAGTTCGCGGATGATCACCTCACCCAGTTTGTATGAGAGGCGGCAATATTCCTGTCCCTCAGCCAGTTCGCCTTTGTTTAAAATGGCGAGCGCGCTTTCGTATGCCACAATCGCTTCCTTCACGTAGTAGAGCCTCATCTTTGCGTCGCCCATCAACTCCCAGGCTCGGGCTTCGGTTTGGGGGTCATTGAGATCGTGAAGCGCTTCCAGGACTTCGGTATAATAGCGGATGGCTTGATCGTGCGCGTACACTGTGACTGCCTTCTCCGCCGCGCGCAATCCATAGGTCACGGCTTTATCGGCGGCGCTTGATGATGCCCGCGAGAAATGATACGCCAGCGCTTCAACCTGCTCCTCCAGTTTTCGGGCATGAACGCGTTCCAACGACTCTCCAGCCTGTTGATGAAATCTTGCCCGCCGTCGCGTGTTGATTGCGTCATAGATCACCTGCGCAAGTAACGCGTGGGCAAAGCGATAGGTTTCCTTTCCGTGCATTCTCAGTTCGGCGATGAGTTGCGCTTTGACGGATTCATCCAGCGCGTCCAACATGCGGTCTTCGTCCCATTCGGACATGCTCAACAAAACATCTATGTCGAACTCGCGTCCGAGTATTGATGCAAACGATAAAGCGGCGCGCGCGTCCTCGGTTAGAGTCTCGAGTCGTTTGCCGAGCGCGATCTGGATACTCTGCGGGATGAAGTGTTCGACCTCCTCCGCCAGCCTCCATACGCCTCCTTCCCGACGCAAGCCGTTTCGTTCGACCAAGCCTTTGACCACCTCTTCGATAAAGAACGGATTCCCCTCCGTATCGCGCGTGATCGCCGAGACCAATGATGCCTCCACCGGACCATCGATCAGAGCCGACACCAGTCTCTCAACGTTCTTCGCATCCAAGCCATGTAAAGCCACGCGCGTATACAAACGATCGCGATTCATTCCAAGCAGTGTTTCATAAAACGGTCTGACTGGATCAAGTTCCGTTTCTCGATA
>CAZIYY010000008.1:15496-51054 GCA_964543585.1 uncultured Anaerolinea sp.
CGGAACCTGGCGCGTATTGCGTAACAGGAAATGCAAGAACATCAAACTAGGTCCATCCGCCCAATGCAAATCTTCCAGCACAAACAGCATGGGAGTCTTCTTAGTCAGGCGAATCAGGAATTGAGTCACGTGATCGAAGAGGCGCAGGCGTTCAGCCTCCAATTCACCCATTGCCGGATTCGGCGTGATATTCCCAGCGATGGTTTCCACTTCCGGGACCAACTTAACCAGTTCCGGCGCGGTGGAGCCGATTGCCGCGCGCGCTTGATCGGCTGGGAGCGAGCGCAGATAATCCTGTAATGCCTCGCGCAAGCCCAGATAGGTCACTCCAAGTTCGGGATGGAAATGTCCTTCCAAAACCAGCGCGCCGCGCAGAGTTGCAAGTGCAGTGAGTTCCTCTACAAGCCTCGTCTTGCCTACGCCTGGTTCGCCCGAGAGTAAAACAAGATGACCTTGTCCGCGCTCGGCTCGATTCCAAAAGCCCTCGAGTTCAGACATCTCGCTCTCGCGACCGATCAATTGTCCGCGCACGATGTGATCGAGCAACGAGAAAACTTCTTTTCGCATGGAAGGCGCGACCGGTGTGGATTTGAGCGGAGGGAAGTTCGCGGGCAAATCGTCTGTAATAAGTTGAAAGAGATGTTCAGCCTGACTGATGCCCTTCAGGTGATGCCGACCCAGATCGCGCAGTCCCGCGCCCTGTGGCAATTGCTCGAGCACCTGCTCTGTCATATCGAGCGAGAGCAGGATTTGTCCGCCATGGCCGCAAGACATAACGCGTTGCACGCGAGCCAGTGTGAGGTAACCTCGATACCCGCCTTCATGTCTTTCGGCAAAGCCGGTGTGCAACCCCATGCGGACTTTGATGGGCGCGGGCGACCAGGCTTCACTTTGCAATAATCTTTGCGCGTCGAGTGCCACGTTTATCGCGTCGCTGGCGGAGTGGAACGCCGCGCAAAAAGAATCGCCAATGATCTGAAATACACTGCCATTGCGCGCCTCAATCGCCCGATTCAGAATTTCATGATGCCGCGTCAGCAGGGACATCATTTCATCTGGATGTTGTTGTGCGAGTTTGGTGCTTCCTTCGATGTCGGTGAAGAGGAAGGTGACGGTGCCGGAGGGGAGGTTGGTGGGCATAATTAATGAGACTTCTGAAGTCTGAACCAGTTTTATTCTTCCAACGTACTTATGTCGCCCTCCGGCAATCCCTGCGCGCGCGCTTTCAACACACGCCGCATGATCTTGCCTGAACGCGTCTTGGGGAGTTTATCTACGAAGCGTACTTCTTCGGGGCGGGCAATGGGTCCCATGTGAGTGGCGACGTGTTGGCGAAGTTCTTCCGCCAATTCAGCGGATGCCACCTTCCCCGCGCGCAACAACACAAACGTGTAGATGGCTTGCCCTTTGACATCATGCGGAAGTCCAATCGCCGCGGCTTCGGCAACAGCGGGATGACTCACAAGAGCTGATTCAACTTCTGCTGTGCCGAGTCTATGACCAGAGACTTTGATCACATCGTCCACGCGGCCGATGATCCAGAAGTAGCCATCCTTGTCGCGCTTGGCTGAGTCTCCGGTGGTGTATTTGCCGGGATACTTGCTCCAGTATTGATTGACATAGCGTTCGTCATCTTTGTAGATAGTGCGTAACATTGCGGGCCACGGATTCTTCAAGACGAGGTAGCCTTCGGTATCGTCCGGGGTTGGATTCCCTTTTTCGTCCACGATCTCAGCCTCCTGTCCAAAGAATGGACGCGTCGCTGACCCGGGTTTGAGCGGTACAACGGGAGTCGGTGTGATCATGAACGTGCCCGTCTCGGTCTGCCACCAGGTATCAATGATCGGGAGTTTCTCTTTGCCAATGACGCGGTGATACCACTTCCATGCTTCGGGGTTGATCGGCTCACCGACGGTGCCCAACAATCGAAGCGAGGAAAGATCGTGTTTCTGGGGCCAGGAATCGCCGAAGCGCATCAGTCCGCGAATGGCGGTGGGCGCGGTGTAGAAGATCGTAATCCCGTATCGTTCAACGCACTGCCACCAGCGATTCGGTTCGGGATACGAAGGTCCGCCTTCAAAGAGGAAGGAGGTTGCGCCGTTGAGCATCGGTCCATAAATGATATACGAGTGACCCGTGATCCAGCCCGGGTCGGCAGTGCACCACCAGCGGTCATCGTCTTTGACGTCAAATACATACTTTAGCGTGCTATACGTGCCGACCATGTATCCGCCGTGCGTGTGCAGGATGGCTTTGGGCTTGCCTGTTGATCCGCTGGTATATAAAATGAAGAGCGGATCCTCCGCGTCCATTTGCTCGGTTTCGCATTTGCCTTCGGCGATGGGCTGCTCACTCAGTTCGTGATACCAGTGATCGCGTCCCGTTTCCATGTTGACTTCGTTGCCCACGCGTTTGACCACGATGACATTTTCAACCGAGGGGCAGCGCTTCAACGACTCATCCACAATTGATTTCAGTTGGACGACTTTTCCATTCTGAAACGAGCCATCACAAGTGATGACCAGATTCGACTGGCTGTCCTCGATTCTTCCTTGAAGCGAATCAACCGAGAATCCGCCAAACACGACAGAGTGGATTGCGCCGATCTTCGCGCACGCCAGCATCGCAAACACGATCTCAGGCACGCGTCCCATATAGATCGTAACGCGGTCGCCTTTCTTCACGCCCATACTCTTGATGATATTTGCCATGCGCGTCACTTCACGGTTCATCGCGTAGTATGAATACGTGCGATGATCTTTGCCATCTTCGCTTTCCCAGATCAAAGCGAGTTTGTTTTTGCGAGAGGTCTTGAGATGACGGTCAATACAATTGTGGACAATGTTAACCTTCGCGCCCGTGAACCATTTGAAGAACGGCTTCTTGGAATCGTCCAGCACTTTTTTCCATTTACTGAACCATTCAAGTTCTTTGGCTTCACTTTCCCAGAAGCCGCGCAAATCTTTGCGCGCAGACTTGGCGAGTTTATCCCAATCCTTCAGGCGCGCCTGCTCAATCACTTGCTTTGACGGGTAATATACTTCGCCTGTCATCTTTTTGGGTTTGCCTGTTGTTTTTGTCACTTTCTTTTTTACAACCACTTTCGGTTTTGCTGATTTGCTCATTTTTGCCGACTTGCTCTTATTTGCTGATTTGCTCTTCTTGGTTGTAGCCATTGTTTCTCTCCTTTGTTGTTATTCAGGGTTGCTCATGAATTCCCATGCCAGCATGTGCGCGATCAAAATCAGGATACATAAAAGCAGTCCTTCCACTTGCAGGGCTTTCAATCCGACGACCCGAGCCAGATCTGGAATGAGCGCAAAGAAGATCACGATGCCATATAGAAAAGGCAGTATCCAGCGGTTCTTACTGAAAGGGCCATTTGCTTCAGCCGAGCGAGTCCTCACGACCAACTGGGTCGAATACCGCATCCCTGCTACGCCGGCTATAATGAAGACCAGATTCCAGATAATGCTTCCCTCTCCGCCCACTTGCGCGCCCATGCTCATCAATGCAGGAATCAAAAACGAAGCGTACACGCCGCCTGCCATGCGTTTTTTCGCTTCGTCCTTGAACCAATCAGGTTTACTCTTTACCACCGACCACCACAAGCCGACCAGCGTAAAGCAGGTCGCGGCGGTTACTGCGTAGAATGTGTTGATGTCCATGCTTCTCTGAGTCTCCTTTGGCAAGATGATGGCAATTTTATCAGTCCATCGCGCTGAACGGAGGGTCATGTTTGTTGACCCGCAGTCGAAGCGCGGATACTTTTGTAACCCGCCCTTCGACTGCGCCACACAAAAAACGTGTGGCTCCGCTCAGGACGAATATTATTCAATCCAATCCAAAATCTTCTGCCATGCGCCAGCAAACGGCAGGAACCACGGGTAGCCGCTATAGAGTCCGAGAGGCGCGCTGGGGAAATCAAATTGCGCGAATGGATGCTCTTTGATATTGCCCGCCAGCATAGCCTCTGCCACTGTCTTGCCTAAATGCGAAGCCATCGCAACGCCGTGTCCCGCGTAGCCGAGCGAATAATAAATGCCATCCATCTCGCCCACGTGAGTCATCATGTCGAATGCGAAGTCCAACGTCCCGCCCCAAACATATTCGATCTTGACATCCTTCAATTGCGGATACACTTGAATCATCTCACGCTGCAAAATCTCCGCGCTGCGTTGAATCGTATTTGGATTTTCGGGGAAGAACGCGGCGCGTCCGCCGAAGATCATGCGGTTATCCCACAGCCGAAAATAATTCAGGTAGTGCATCGAATCAAAAATCATGCGGTTCTTTGGGCTGAGTTCACTTGCGAGTTCGTCGGACAGTCTTTCAGTGGCAATAATAAACGATCCAATCGGGACGATCTTTTTCTGTAATCTCTTTGTGACGCCACTGGTATAACCTGACGTTCCCACCAAAATGGATTCCGCCGTTAATGAGCCTCTTTCTGTTTGGATGACACTTGCACCTGGCGCAAGTGCAGGTGAGAACCGCTTCTCTCTACGCTCGAGGCTGTTGACTCTTGCCCGCGCATGGAGCGTCGCCCCGGCCCGTTCAGCCGCGCGTGCGAGGCCTGCCACATATTGCGCGGGGTTGAGTCCACCGCTGACTTTATCCATCAACGCGCCGTGATAGTGGTCAGAGCCGATCTCGTTTTTCAATTCATTGGGAGGCACCAGTTGTATATCATGGTCGAATTCCTTCTTCATGAACTCAACTTCATCCTTGAACGAGTCATAGTGGTTGGGTTTATTGGCAACGTACAGATGACCGTAGCGCGCGAAGCCGCAGTCAATATTTTCCTCCTCCACAATTTCCTCAACCGTATTCACTGAATCCAGGGAACATTGAAATAATCTTCTGGCAGTATCACGGCCGTATTTTTTCATAACGGTTTGCATTCCCACTTTGAGTCCCGTCAACGTCATGCCGCCATTGCGCGAACTCGCGCCCCAGCCGATTGTATTCGCCTCAAGTACGGCAACCCTTACGCCGCGCTTCGCCAAAGTCCGCGCCGCGCTTAAGCCTGTAAATCCTCCGCCGATGATCGCAACATCCACTTTTTCGGGAAGAGGCGTGAGATTCGAATCATCGGGCATTTGCACGGTAGTGTGCCAGTAGATTTGTTGTTTCATGTCATCTCCCTCTGGAGTCATGGGGCTTCCTACATGATTTCCATCAGCTTGCTGATGGATTCCAAAATTTATGACTCCAGAATAACTTGTGGACAGATTTATGCAAACGATGATCGTCTTCAACGATGTGATAGGTGAGGTCAGTGAATAACTTTTGCGCAATAGCGCGTACAGGTTCAAGCGGGACGACGGTATCCAACGTCCCGTGGATAATGATTGTTGGAACAGAAACCGGTTGAGGGTCCGTGCGAGAAGCGAGCGGGTCAAGAGTCAAAGCTGGGGCGAGCAGAATCAACTTCCGCACTTGAGTCGGGTGATCCAATGTAAAGATTGCTCCCATGAGTCCGCCATAGGAGGAGCCGATGAGAGTCCAGTCCGTTTTATTTGAAAGGATTGTATGGAGTTGAGTCATGCGCTCATCGAATGAGCCGCTGAAATCGGGAGTCGACATGCCGGGGAACCACTCGCGAAAGAGGCGCGCTTTGCCGCTGTTGCTGTTGCTCCCGGAGCCGTGAATATAGATAAGACGACTTGTGTCCATCACTTATTGTTTTTGCGCACGCATGATAATTACCTGTGTGAGCGCGCCGATGATGAACAAGCCCCCGCCGATCAGGGCTTCCGCAGCGAGTGATAGTGTGAACAGGTTAGTTACGTAGAGCGCGCCGATCAGGCTTGAAACGACGATCAACGCCCATTCGGTGAATATGCCGATAATCAAGGAGCCGATGACTCCCCCGACGATGAACGGCAAAAGTGGGACAGCAAAAACGCCGGGCGCGTAATATTCCACGAGCGAGAAGCCTCCCGCTAGAAAGCCTGAGAGGAAGTATCCAACGCGTTCGTTGATCGTTGGAACTGCCGCGGCAAGGATGCCAATCCCGATCACAAATGCCGTATCCGACCAGCCGGGCCACTGTGGCGGAAGCAGCGGCGTAAGGCGGATGGCAATCAGGGCCGCCATCGCGCCGGCGAAGAGAAAATTGAGTTCGCGTCCCAGGAAGAGCAATATTGCTCCAATGATTCCTCTGGTTACTAACATTGTTTTCTCCTTTCTTGCATTGGTTTGTTCCATCGGGTCTCGGACTTGCTTCATCAGGGTCTTAAACCCCGATGGAACGGGCGGGGTCATC
Organism: uncultured Anaerolinea sp.; assembly: GCA_964543585.1. Taxonomy (GTDB): domain Bacteria; phylum Chloroflexota; class Anaerolineae; order Anaerolineales; family Villigracilaceae; genus Defluviilinea. The sequence continues at coordinate 21,768 of CAZIYY010000008.1, forward strand.
ACTTTTTCTTGCGGAACATCTCGCGCAGGCTCGTTTGAAGTTCCTGGGGCAACTCTGGGGACATGCGCCTTAAGGCAACCGCCAGTAACGGGCTTTTTGTGTCTTTCAGAATCTGCTGGATAAAGTACGCGGTTTCATCCGGAGAGGCTTTATATAATGCGATGATCAATTCCTGCAAGTCGAATTGTAACGCGGCTGGGGAGGCTTTAATGACAGGCTCCACAATTTCAAAGATCGGCGGCAAGTTGTCAAAATCCGGCGATGAAATGATCGGCACAAGCGCCTGCACGCCGTTCGACCACATGCGCGGGCGTGCGGGATGCAGCCACTCTTTGACCAATATCAGGAATAAATCGGGCGTCTCTTTGCGAAGGCGCGTAAGACTCGTCGTCAGCAACGCGGCGCGCACGCTGGGGTCGCGCACGGCTTGAGTCCAGGCGGTGAGGCGTGCAAGGAGACGTTCCTCCTGCGGGGGGATTCGTCCGAGCAAAAACGCGGCGAGCAATCGAGTTTCGAGCCAGCCCTCATCCCAAAGCGCGTCGGCTAATTCAAGCGCTTGAAAAGGCTGCCTCTCCGCAACAGGACCCAATTCGATTTCGATTTGGCGTAGAACGACGGTCGGGGTTCGGTAGGTCGGGAGGACGGATGACGGAGCCACACCTTGACTCCGCAATGAGCGGTTCACATAGTAATCCAGAATCTCGCGATGCTCGCGCAGGAAAACAGATGGCTGATTGAAGAGGTCAGCCAGTTGCGCAGTTTGTTTTTTGAGACGGGCGAGGTCTATGGCAGGCATGAGGAGATTTACAAGTTACGGGTTACGAATCACATATTGCGTAACTCGTAACCCGTAACAATCTTAATACGCTCTTCCGAAATACACTTTACGTTTGGAAGGTTTGCCGCAGACGATGCAGGTTCCTTCTTTGTCGGGCTGGTCGAATGGGATGTTGCGCGTGGTGGCTTTGGTATCTTCCTTGACTTTCGATTCACATTCCTTTGATTCACACCAATAGGCGAAAGCCCAACCATCCGCGACGATCTTCTTGAGATCATCGTAATCTTTAGGTTCGTGGATATTTGCATCGCGGAACTTGGTGGCGCGCTTGAGGAGCGCATCCTGAATCTCGACCAGGAGTCCGCTCACAGTCGACGCGAGATCCGTTTGTGAGACGAAGGTTTTGCCTTCCCTGCCGGGTCTATCGCGGCGGGCAAGCGCGACCGAACCTTTTTCAACATCCTTGGGACCGATCTCCACGCGGACGGGAACGCCGCGCATCTCCCAATCGTTGAATTTGAATCCACTGCTGACGTTGTCACGATCATCCATTTTGACGCGGATCCCTGCGGCCTTGAGTTCCTTGAAAACTCGGTCTGCCACTTCCATCACTATTGTTTTTTCATCTTCCTTTTTGAAGATGGGAACGATGACCGCCTGAATAGGAGCAAGGCGGGGAGGCAGGACTAATCCCTGATCGTCGCCGTGAACCATAATGATCGCGCCGATCATGCGGCTCGATATTGCCCACGAGGTTGTTTCACAGTATTGCAGCGAATTGTTGTTGTCAAGATATTGGATGTCGAACGCCTTTGCGAAATTCTGCCCGAAGTAATGCGATGTGCCAGATTGAAGCGCGCGTTTATCCCACATCATGGCTTCGATGGAGGTGGTGACCTGCGCGCCTGGGAATCGTTCACTTTCACTCTTCGTGCCTTTGATGACGGGAATCGCCGCTTCCTTGAGACTGAACTCTTCATAAATATCCAGGATGCGATACATTTCCTCTTTGGCTTCTTCAGCATTGGAGTGGGCGGTGTGACCTTCGTGCCAGTAGAATTCGGCGGTGCGCAGGAAAAGTTTTGTGCGGAGTTCCCAGCGCAGCACAGAGCCCCATTGAACGATGAGAAGGGGAAGGTCGCGCCAGGACTTGATCCATTTGGAATACATGTGTCCGATGATGGTTTCAGAGGTGGGGCGAACTGCCAGTTTTTCTTCGAGCTCTTCGCCGCCGCCATGTGTGACCACGGCGAGTTGAGGCGAGAAGCCCTCGACATGTTCTTTTTCTTTTTCAAAGAATGAGAGGGGAATCAGGGTTGGGAACGCCGCGTTGACGTGACCAGTCGCTTTGAATTCCTTATCCAGCCAGGATGTGATGTTTTCCCACAGCGCCCAGCCATAGGGCTTCACAACCATACAGCCGCGCACAGGCGCGTAATCTGCCAGGTCTGATTTTATAACAAGTTGGTTGTACCATTCCCCAAAATCTTCCGCGCGGGTGGGTAATTTTTCTTCAGCCATTTTTTACTCCATTATTTTCATGCTTGTTGGTCGAGTAGTGGCGCCTTGGCGCCACGTATCGAGACCAACAAGTAGCAAGTATATTTGTTATTTTATGTTTACTTCTTATCTGTGGTTTCGATACGCCCTTCGCAACGAACGCTCAGGGCTACTCAACCACCGGACTATTCCAACATATTTACAGCAGATGGCGCATCTTTCGCGAACTGCAAAGGCAGGCGTTGATGCGCGGGCATATAAGTATTGAACTCTTGAAAGAACTGATCGAATGTGGACTGCCAGCCGCCTCCGACCAGTATCAACGGCCTCCGGTGGATAGACTCCACGATCATGAGATTCCACATCAGGGAAATCTCTGCCAGTGTGCCAGCGCCGCCAGGCAGGGCAATCGCCGCGTCACATTCTTCGATCAAAGCCTGCAACCGTTCAATGAGCGTTGTCTTTCTTCGTTCCTCTTTCACCCACGCGTTCGCCTTGATTGGACGCCATGCTTCAATATCTTCACACGTCACGCCGATCACGTGCCCGCCCGCTTCGTGCGCGCCGCGCGAGACCGCTTCCATCACGCCCATGTAGCCGCCCGTCAGCACGGTATGTCCGCGCTGCGCGAGAAGTTCGCCCAGCAATCGGGCTTCTTCATACGCGGGGGAGGCAGGCTGGGGTTGTGATCCGCCGAATACAGAGATGTTCATCTAAAAAACCTTCGTATATTTTTATTTTGTCCCGCTCGCATCTTTCAAATCTCTCAGCGTAGCGAGTGGAATTGTGTCTTTCTTGGCAAAAAAAATAAAAACGGCTCGCCAAGTCTGGGAGCCGTTATAGGCGGGCTGAAACGAACCTTATCCAGACCAGGCAGGTTGGCAAAATGTGCTGGGCGACGGCAACGGATTCAACATCATAAACGCGATTATACACGATTTTCTCTGCTACAATAAACGGATGGGACGCAAACTCTCTTCCCTGCTTGAAAAATCTTTGGATGCCTCGCGCCTGCACCTCATTCGCCAGGCTGCAGAGGAGGCGGCCGCGCTAGGATTCCCGATTTATATCATCGGCGGCTCTGTGAGGGACCTCGTACTGGGCCGCCCGCTAAATGACTTTGATCTCACCGTCGAAGGCGACGCGATCGGGCTGGCCCATTCCCTTGCTTCGAAGCATGGCGGCAAGGTGACCGTCCACATGAAATTCGCAACCGCCAAATGGTTTCTTCCCGAACACCTGATATCTGATGGCCTCCCGTTTGGGGACACTGGCGCGCATGATGCCCTCGATCTAATTTCCGCCCGTTCTGAGATGTACGAACATCCCGCCGCGCTGCCGACAGTCAAAATGGGAAGCATGGACGATGATATTCGACGCCGCGATTTCACCGTCAACACGCTGGCGATTCGGCTGGATGGTTCGCACTTTGGCGAACTACGTGACGACCTCAATGGCATGGATGATTTGGAGAAAGGCATTATCCGCGTTTTGCATCCGCGTTCTTTTTGGGATGATCCCACCCGCATGTACCGCGCCGTCCGTTACGCGGTGCGCTATGGATTCCAAATTACGGAAGATACGCTGACTCTCATCCCTGAAGCGAGAGCCTTGATCGAAAAACTTTCCGCGCAGCGTATTCGCCATGAACTGGATCTGATCCTCGAAGAGGAACATGCCGCGTCCATGCTGGAGTGGCTTACTGAATTGGATTTGCTCAAACCGATCCATCCTGTTTTGTCCTTCGATGAATCGGCAAGTTCCCGTCTCATGAATGTACGGGCGTTTCGCGACCTGCAGCGCATTTCCCCATGGAATATTGATAAAGGGGACGGCAATAAACATATCCTTGGCTGGATTCTCTGGCTGATGCCGTTATCACACGGCCAGATTGAGTCGTTGAACTCACGCCTGCAATTCACCGCCGACCTTTTGGGGTCGCTCATAGCGGCGTCCTCGATCTTTGCAGATGTATCTTCCTTCGCAGGTTTGAAGCCCAGCCAGTGCGTAGAAAGGCTGAAGCCATACCCCCTGGATGCCATTGAAGCGGTCTATTTTGTCGCGCGGGATGAAAAGGCAAGAGAGGTATTCTTCAAGTATCTTTCCGAATGGCGGCACGTCAAACCTCATACCACAGGCGATGACTTGAAAATGCACGGCCTCGAACCTGGACCGAAGTATGCCGAAATGCTTCGCCGCCTGCGCGCCGCTTGGCTGGATGGGGAAGTGGGGACGGAAGAGGAGGAAATTAACTTGTTGAATAATCTACTTGAATGACCTTGCGAAGGGTCTTAAACCTTCGCAAGGTTACCTGATTTTGCCAAAGGAGGCTTCTCATGTTCGGTTTTCAATATATCAAAGTTCCACCTACGCAATACGTTCTTCATTATCGTGGGGGAAAACTCAGACGATCTGGCGGGGGGCTGGCTTTCTTTTACTTTAGTCCGTCAGCCTCCATTGTGGTCGTGCCGATTGGGAGCGCGGATGTGCCTTTCATCTTCAACGAGATCAGCGCGGACTTTCAAGCCATTACTGTGCAGGGACAGTTGATATACCGCGTTCATGATCCCAAGCTGGTTGCATCCCTGCTCAACTATACAGTTGTTGGCGCGGCAAATCAATATGTTTCAGAAGACCCGCAAAAACTGCCACAGCGTTTGATTAACCTCCTGCAAGTGTTGGTGCGCGCCGAAGTGCAGAAACTCCCTTTGAAGAACGCGATCCATTCCACGGATGCAGTGGCGACGGCGGTCATGTCCAAGTTGAGTCAGGGAAATGAACTTGGCAATCTCGGTGTGGAGGTATTGGGGCTGGCGATCCAGGCGATCAAGCCTGTCCCTGAAATGTCGCGCGCTTTGGAAGCCGAAGCGCGCGAGGACATGTTACGCCGCGCAGACCAGGCGATTTATGACAGGCGCAACGCGGCGGTCGAACAGGAGCGCAAGATCAAGGAAAATGAGTTGAATACCGAGATCGCGGTTGAGGAGAAGAAACGTCAGATCCGCGAGACGGTGGTGGACGCCGATTTGGCCGTGGAGGCGAAAGAGCAGGAAGTCCGCAAGTCAAAGCTGAACGGGCAGATCGCGCTCGAAAACGATCGCAAGCAACTCGTCACCGCGCGCAGCGAAAATTCCAAAGTCGAAGCCGAAGCGCAAGCCTATTCCATCGAAGCGTCGCTCAAGCCTTTATCAAAACTCGATCCTGCGGTTCTGCAGGTGCTGGCAGTCCAGAATACTGATCCGCGTCTCATGGCGGGCATGGCGCTCAAAGAGCTCGCGCAGAACGCGGGCAAGATTGGCAACCTGAATATTTCACCTGATTTGTTTGAATTACTCATGAGAGAGAGACCGAAGGAGTAGATGCCGCGTGGGCTACGAGAAGATTATCCTCGTCACGCGCAAGACGCGGCTGGAAGGACTCATCGAGCGATTCAATACGCTGGGGCAGGCGAAGTTTTATATCGAACACAGCGGCGGAGACTTTACGCTGTACGAACGCGAGCATCACGCGTATGTAAATGCGCTTGGTGGTTTGCGTTCATCGTTGCAGAGGCTTGCGAAAATGCAGGAAATTGAAAGAGGTTTCCTCCCCAATTTTTTGTTCGCGCCTGATGACTTGGTTGTGACAATTGGGATTGATGGGCTGGTAGCCAACACTGCAAAGTATCTTGATGGACAACCTGTTGTCGCTGTTAATCCCGATCCTGCGCATGTGGATGGAATCCTATTGCCGTTCAATGCGCAGAGCGCGATACCCATTGTGCAAAAAGTATTGAGTGGTGTAATGCAGGTACGGCAGATCAGCATGGCGGAAGCGACTCTCAATGACGGCCAGCTATTGCTGGCATTCAATGATTTGTTCATTGGCGCGAAGAGTCATGTCTCGGCACGCTATTCCATCCAGTTTGGTGAGCAGGAAGAGCATCATTCCTCCAGCGGAATCATTGTCTCGACGGGTGTTGGTTCAACGGGTTGGTTGAGCAGTTTGTTCAACATGGCAAATGGGATGTATGAAGTTTTTTCAGGCGATAAGAAACACGATACGGTTTTGCCCCCTGTGAAAATGAAATGGGAATCGGATCAACTTGTCTTTGTGGTGCGCGAACCATTCGTCAGCAAAACCTCAGGCGCGGAGATCGTGAGCGGATTGGTGAGTCCCGCATCGCCTCTTGTGATTGAATCGGAAATGTCGGAGGGCGGCGTCATTTTCAGCGACGGCGTGGAGGCGGATTTTCTACCATTTAACTCAGGGGCAATCGCAACGATCAATTTGGCGAAAAAGAAGACTCAGTTAGTGGTTGGTTGATATTTGAAATTATCTTCTTAATAGAATGGGTAAAATCGGATTTATATGAATTTAGATTCCTATCTCAACTTTGCGAAACAACTTGCCTATCGGGCCGGGCGCATTACTCTCAGCTATTACAACAAAGGTATTCGGCATGACCTGAAATCGGATGAGTCACCCGTCACTGCGGCGGATCGAGCTACAGAGGAGTTCATACGCGGCGAGATCGAGAGGATGTATCCGACTCATGCCATCGTTGGCGAGGAATATGGAGAGAAGGTGGGGGAGGGCAATCCGTTTCGGTGGATCGTTGATCCGATTGATGGGACGAAATCTTTTCTTAAGGGCGTTCCGTTTTATTCGGTGTTGATTGCGCTGGAAATCGAAGGCATGTCGCGCGTAGGCGTGGTGGTTTTACCTGCATTGGATGAAATCTTATACGCGGCAGATGGTCTCGGCGCGTGGTGGAATGGCAAACGCGCGCATGTCTCGGAAATATCGAACTTCAAGCAGGCAGTGTTCTGTTATACAAGTTGGTCTGGCTTCCTCACCAGAAATCGTTTGGATGTATTCGAAGACCTGCACAAAAAATGTTTCTTCGGGCGCGGTTGGAGCGACGCGTACGGGTATCACATGGTGGCGACGGGGCGCGCGGAAATCATGCTTGACCCCAGTATTCAAATTTGGGATGTGGCTCCGTTCGCTCCCATCCTGCGCGAGGCGGGCGGATACTTCGGTTCGTGGGAGGGCGAAGAGGGTCACGCTTACGGGGAGGGATTGGCTATTAACGCCGCGCTCAAACCCAAAGTTCTGAAATTGATTCGCAAGAATTCTCATTCATAACTTCACCTGCTATAATCAACAACAATGAAACTGCCCGACGCAAAATCCATCCGCCTCAAAGAACCCGACGAGCGATTGCCGTTTCGCCTGCGGGAACCGTTTATGTCCGCGACGGAGTTGGCGTTGTATCGCGCGCTGGTCGAGTTGGTGGAGCGGCGTTACGTGATTTGCCCGAAGGTGGCGTTGAACGATGTCTTTTATATCGTGCGCCCAAACGAGAACGTGAATTTCTTCAACAAGATATTCCGCAAGCACATTGACTTTTTGTTGTGCGAGCCGTCCACGCTCAAGCCTGTATTCGGCGTCGAGTTGGTGAAGCCCATCGCAAAAAGCGAGACGCGCGAAAGCGACCAGTTCATGGAGGATTTGTTTTTGAGCGCGGGGATTCCGCTCGTGCACATTCCGACAAGCGAACATTATCGGATTACCGACCTTGTAGAGTTGTTCAGGTTTTCTCTTGTGAAAGTGAAGGAGACGGGACCGCTACGCGCGACAACCAAATCTGATTCCGTTCCGATGTGCCCCATCTGCGGCAGGATGATGGTCCTGCGCATCCATCGCACGGGACCCGATAAGGGGAAGAAGTATTATGGCTGCATAGATAATCCGCATTGCGCGGGGGTGGTGAAGATAGATTGAACTTTTTAGGCTCTTTGGGATTAAACGGGGTTTCTTTGCCACAGAGTACACAGAGACCTTTGAGAAAAAGCTTTTAAACTCATTTTCTCTGTGGCTTCCCCACCAAACACTAGAGAACCACTTTTTATAAGAATCGCGCTCTCAAATTTTCATTTGGAACCATGCAAATTTCTTTCTTGCCGAACCATTGATATCTGTGCTGTGCAATCTGATTGTAAATCCAGTCTCGAATAAACTTTGGAACAACAAACCCTGCGTAAGATGGAGCAGACCAGGGAAAAATAAGCCCCTGCCCGATTTTCAGCGCGGCAGTTGAGCCAAGACCAACTTTTCCGTTATCAATATAAACAACAGCCTGGTTGTAATCGGATGGCAATCCACACCATTCCAATAATTCATGCCCTGCTTTAGATTGAATCGAAGCAAATTTGAAAACCGGCTCTTTCTCCCATTTCAAAACAAAGATGACTGATCCGTTGCAGAGATTGCAGACGCCGTCGAACAGGATTATTTTCTGCTGTTTGATTTCTTCGTCACGCATAATGCTTTTTTAGTTCGGAAGCATATTTCGCGCCCGCTTGCTTTTGGTTCGCATCCAGCCAATTAGCCAAACTAGTTTTGCAAAGCGACGGCTCTTTCGAGACCAATAAGCCCGACATCAAGCCATCTACTTCTTCGGGGGTGAGTAACACATCTTTGACAAATAGACTCAGGAACTGCGCGGCTAACAATGCCAGGCGCGGCGGGACTGAGATCATCAATGGTTTTGCGCCAACTTTTGCTCCGATTAGTTGCACCATTTCTTTGAAGGTGAAGATGTCAGGACCGACTGTATCAATAATATAACTCTCTTTACTGTATACACCATCAACTGCAAGGTCAGCCAGGTCTTCCACATATACAGGCTGTATACCGTAAGAGCCATTGCCAGGGATGAAAAAGATCGGGAAGCGCCGCATCAGATACGCGATGTTGTTGATCAAAATATCCTCTGTGCCAATCAGGACAGTGGGGCGAAGGATCGCATAAGAAATGCCCGACTCTATGACCGCTTTCTCGTTTGCGGCTTTGCCCCAATAATACGGCAGATGCGAATCCGCTGAAGGATTAGCGATACTGATATGAACAATCCGTTTGACGCCTGCGGCTTTGGCGGCGTTGACAAGTTTGCGCGTATTTTCGACGGCGCGCGGCTGCGTATTTTCGCCTTTATCGAATCGTACCCAATACGTGTTGACCAACACATCTACATCTTTCAGGGATTTGGTCATACTGGCTTCATCAAAGTCCAATGGATAGACTTTGACTTTTCTGTTGAACGGATCGGGATGATTGGGGTGACCTGTCAGCGTGATGACTTCTTCGCCGCGCGCCAACAATCTTTTTGTGATGTACTTGCCTGAATAACTGAATGCGCCTGTAACTGCAATTTTCATTTTTTGCTCCTTGTTTCTGGAGTCCATCAGCTTGCTGACGGACAATTGCGGAGCAAGCTCCGCGACTTCAGAGTTTATTTCAACACACCCATAATCTTTGTAACATTTGAGATTCCCAAACTCTCCAACTTGATCACTGCTTTCGTCAGACTGTCAATTGCGTCGAAGAAATTTTGCAAGGCTTGCACGCGCCCGTAGGCAAATTTCCATTCGGCATTGTCAATCCAATTCTCGTCCATCGTTGTCAGCGTATCCTTCACGGAACGGATGGCGCGGTCAAATTCACTGTTTTGGCGTTCTTTCAAAATGGAACGAATGGCTGAGTAAAAATCCGACTCGGCTGAGTAATAGTCCTTGCGGTCGCCGAGTTTGGTGGAGCGGTGGACGAGTCCCATACGGGCCAGGGCGCGGATTTCGGTGCTGATCGCGCCTTTGGTGAGACCTGTCTCCTGCACGATCTCATCGAGGGAGAGAGAGGTAGGGGAGAGATACAACACGGCGAAGATGGCGCCCATCCCTTTGGGAAAACCCCAGAAGCGGCTGATCTGACTCAGCCCTTCGGTGAAGTCCTGTTTGATTTTGGCGAGTGATTGCGGCATGATTGTCTCGTTATGTATGTTTAGTAATTACTAAACGAATTATATGATAGAGATCGTGAATTGTCAAGTAAAAGTGACGGTCACCTTCGAAGGTGACCATCACTTGCTGGCTTAACTATTTATTGTGGGGTTTGAAGGGCTTGGTAAATTTGCGCGGCACTGAGGCTCGCAGGGAGGGCTTGGTACTGGTCAATGTAAAAGTTGACAAACTTTTGTTCACTGCCTGCTTGAAAAACAATACTTACTCTGCCAGGTCTTGGTCCTACGATCTTTTCTTTGGGGATATTCTCAACAGTTTGCATGACTTTTACGATCCATTCACCGAGATTGGATTCGTCCGTTAAATCGTTGACCTGTAACGTTATGTTGAAATCCGTCTCCATCGCGGTGAAGTCGGCATGTCCATCCTCATAGACGCAGTCTTCACCGAATGCAAAGGCGTTGGCTTTGGCTGAAGGTTGGAGTCCTTGGATCGCCTGTTGAAACTCGCGAGATAACTCGGGTAGATCTTCTTGTGCCCATTGATATGCACAGTTTCCGTATGGAGATGGCAACGTAGAGGTGGCTGTCGCCGGCAGAGATAGTGAGGTTGGAGTGAAGGGCAGGGAACACGCGCCCAGCATCAGCATTAGGGAAAGAAGCGCAAGGGAGGAGGTTTTCATCTTAAGATTGAAACGAGTCCCTCCATCCCTTTGTTCCGTTGTTGTCAAGAGCAAAATTAGCGCGTAGGCAAATTAGTGTTTGTGGTGTGCTTTTGCAGTTCCGCGAGGTTATGGTGCTATGTAGAAGATGCGGAATAATTCTTCTCCGCTTTTGCCGTTTGCTTCGGTTAGATATTTTTTGATCGGCACGCGAACATCCAACAACTCAGACGTACCTACATAGAATCTAAAGTTTACGATTGTGGACTCTGCGTTAATGGTGTATTCATTGCGTGGAATTGTGTCAAGCAAGTTCATTACATCTACAATCCACGAGCCAAGGGCCTCGTAATCTTTGAGATCGGGTGTTGGTTTATCGATATAGAACCATATTCCAAAGGCGTGGAAGTAAGATTTACCATCGTCAGCGATACATCCTTGCCCCACGGCCTCTGCCCAGCCTTCTGCATTCGGATCGAGCGTTTTAATCGCGTCGTCAATGATCCAAGATAGAGGGTACAACTCCGTAAGATACATGCCACCACATTGTTCATCAAATGTAGGTGTGGCAATTGGAATATCTATTATGGATTGATCCAAGTTCATCAATGTCGGTGTTGAAGTTGGGTTTGCGGTGAGAGTATCTGTCGGAGAAGGAAACAGAGTAGGAACTTGGACTATTGACATAACACGGGATGGAGTCTCGATGACAGGTGATAGGGTTTTGGTGGGCATAATAGCTTGAGAGCACGCATTCAAGCTCAAAGTCAGATAGAGAAGCGGGCAGAAGAGTCTCTTCATGAAGAAGAAATGAATTGTCAATCGATTTGTTCCAAAATAAAGGGTGGGATGATATCCCGCCCTACGGAAAACTATTTCAACAAATCCGCTGCGGCGGATGCCATCAGCGCGGCTCCACTGATCAATGCCTGTTCATCAAAGTCAAATTTCGGGTGGTGGTGGTTGTAGTTGAGATTCTTTTCGTCGTTGGCGGAGCCGATCATGAAGTAACAGCCATCCACTTTTTCCTGCATGTAGCCCATATCTTCCGCGCCCATGGTGAGATAGGATTCGGTGTCAATTTCGGTTTGCGGGAAGAGGTCCTGTGCTGTTTTCAAAACACTTTCGGAAACTTCATCGTGATTGATTACTGGAGGTGTAACACGTTTGATCTCAAGCTCGACTTTGCATCCCATTGTTTCGGCGATGCCGCGCACGATTTGTTCGAAGCGCTCCAATACCAATTTGCGGACGGCTGGATCGAATGTGCGGATTGTGCCTGTGAGTTCGGCGGTTTGAGGAATCACATTGAAGGTTGTGCCTGAATGAATGGAGGTAACGCTGATCACGGAAGATTTGAGCGGCGCGACATTGCGTGAAGTGATTGTTTGCAAAGCAGTGATCATTTGCGCGACGGCTACAATGGGATCAATGGTTGTATCGGGCGCGGCGGCATGACCGCCTTTGCCTGTAAGTTTGACGATGAAAAGTTCCGCGCCCGCCATGACGGGACCCTTGGCGACGCTGATCCAGCCAAGAGGCTGGTCGTTCCATAAATGGAGGGATAACGTCTTGTCCACTTTGGGGGAGTCCAAAACGCCATCGCGCATCATCATCAATGCGCCGCCCATTTCTTCGCCGTTGAGTCCTTCTTCGGATGGCTGGAAACAAAATTTGATGTTACCCGCCAATTCTTCGCGATGCGCGTGAAGCATCTTGGCAACGGTGAGTCCAATCGCGGTGTGACCATCGTGTCCGCAGGCGTGCATGACGCCAGTGTTTTGTGACGCGTATTCCGCGCCTGTGTCCTCGGTGATGGGAAGCGCATCCATATCGAAGCGGAGGAGGATCGTTGGACCTGGTTTTGATCCTTCAAGATAGCCGACTACGCCAGTCTTGCCGACTCCTTTCGTGACCTCAATGCCTAGTGTTTCGAGTTCTTTCGCGACAATCCCGCCCGTGCGGACTTCGCGGAATCCAAGTTCGGGATGCATGTGGAAGTCGCGGCGCAAGGATTGGGTATAAGGGAAGAGTTGTTGGGCTTGATCGAGGAAGTTGGGCATATTGAACCTTTCTTGGGAATAAGGGGGTGGGGAATTGGAGACTGGACGCTTCGACATGCTCAGCGCAGCGGATTAGGGATTGGTGAAGTTTACCACTTCGATCTCTGTCAGCCATTTTACCCAATGCCAGCCTCTGCGCGAAGGGACGACAGCGCGCAAAGGATAGCCGTGTACGTGATTCAAAACTTGTTCGCTGACGTATGTGGCTAACAAAATCTCTTGAGCCTGCGCGAGGGTGAAGTGGGCAGTATATTCTGAAACGCCTTTCAATACAATCCCCAGCGCTTTTTGGGATAATTCTGCCTGTGCCAACAAATCCGCGAGTCGAATTCCTTTCCAGATTTGGGCTGAATACCAGCCGCCCGTACAATCGAGGGTGGCGGTAATCTCAGAGGTGGATAAGGCGAGAGCATCCGAATAAGTCAATATCAAAGGCGTTTTGACCGCGCCAGTGAGATTCAATTTCCATGTCGAGGGATCGAGTTTGATCTTGCCCTGATTGGGTCCACTCGTTACGGGATAATCCAATCCAGTGAAGGAGCCGCTCTCGCGTGAGCCAGTGAATCGGCGCGAGGACTCTTCACTTTGGAGCATTTTGGCTAAAACCTCTGAGACGCCCCAGCCCGCAATTGCCGCCGTGCCAATGCCAATGAGTTTGAGCGCCTGCCGCCGACCAACGAAATCAGTTCTTTTTGGACGGGGCCAGCGCCGCCAAACGTGGAGCGCGAAAAGCGGTACTATCAAATAAAGCGCGATGCCCCAATGCCAGCCTATCGCGCTGTATCCGTAGCCTCCGATCCAGAGATAATACCCGCCGAGATTCCATTTCCACATCAACCCAAAAACAAGAATGATGAGTGTGGCTATCGCCATCACAAGGGAGGCTGCGATCATCACATTACGGTCGGGACGGCGGTCCAGGCCGCGACCCAAAGAGCGCAGTGAGATCATGGCTTTCCATGGGATAAGCGCGATGAGCGCCCAACCAGCCACGCGATGAATTAAGAACAATATTGTTGGAAAGGGCCACACCAAGCCGTAGAGACCCGTGACGATAAGGACGCCGATCAATATCAGAATGAGGGTGTTGATGAAGCGCAAACTTCTGCCGCTCATCACAGTCTCCTTATTTTCTTTTTGAGCAAGGAAAATCGTCAAAGGTCAAAAGTCGAACGTCCGAGACTTTTGACTCATTGATACTTTACCACTCTAAATTTTTCTTCGTAGCGCGGATTCTCTTCCGTGCTGTCTTCTGCGCGGCGGGACTTGAAGCGCTCGACGAGTTTATCCGCATCCTGCACTTGTGTTTTATGTTCGAGGATCGCCTTGAGCTTGATATCCAACATATCGGTAACATCTATGGTGGCATTGGGCTGGGTGGTGAGTGAACACCAGACTTCTTTCGGCATGTGCGGCTGATAACCTTCCTCGATCAATTCGGCGAAGTAGGCGATGTTCCCTGCCGCGGGGAAGACTGCGTCGATAACGACTTGTCCGCAAGCGCGATGGTCGGGATGATTGATTCCGTATGGGGCAAATAAAGTCTGGGGATCGCAAGTGACGAGGATATCAGGTTTGTGTTTGCGGATGAGGCGGACAACGTCTCGGCGCAACTCAAGGTCTGGGATGAGGTAGCCGTCCGCACGGTCCAGAAAATGAACCGCTTTGGCTCCGATTACTTTCGCCGCGTTTTGTTGTTCCTCATATCTCAGCCCGCATAACTTTTCAGGAGTCATCTCTGGGTGCGTAGCGGGGTTGAATCCTTTGTCGCCGCACGTCAGGAGAACGTACGTGATCTCATGTCCCGCGCGTGCCCAGCGCGCCAACGTTCCGCCACAAAAAAATTCTGGGTCATCGGGGTGAGCCAGAATTACCAGAATTTTTTGTAAAGTTCCCCAATGATCAGTTTGCTCTGTCATTTTTCTTTCTTGCTTTGCCGCAGGTGCATCCGCCGCCTTCGTGACGGTCGCATGGCGCTTCGGATTTGCGGCGCAGGGTCTCGAGTTCATCCCAGGGTTGGAGGTCTTCGCGGTCGAAGGTTTCAGTGAAGCGTTTGCCTTCCTCGCCTTCGAGAAGCACCATCACTTTATTGCTCATTGGAAGAACGTCAATCACCTTGCCTTCGCCTTTGGGTGTGACGACGCGCTTGTTGCGTTTAGGCAGTTGCTTGCGCGCTTCCACATATTGTTCGTATTCGTAAATGAGGCAACAACGTAGGCGTCCACACATGCCTGTGATCTCGTTGGGAGTGAGCGAGAGACCCTGATCCTTTGCCATCTTGATCGAGATGGGACTGAACTCTGTGAGGAACTGGGAACAGCAACGAGTCTCAAGTCCGCAGGCGCCCATGCCTCCGATGATCTTCGCCACGTCACGCGGACCGATCTGCCGCATCTCGATGTGAGTGTTGGGATAGATGTTTAACATGTCCTTTTTGAGGGACTTGAGGTCAACCTTATCCTCGCTCTCGGTGCTGAACAGGAAGGCGAGACGCGAGCCATCGTAGTTGTACTCCGCGGCGACGATCTTGACTCCTTCGAGTTTTAATTCGGAGGCGCGGGCGCGGCAATTGATCATGGCTTCGGTCTGTTTGGATTGCCACGACTGGAGCAGTAACAGATCACGAGGAGTAGCCCGCCTCTCCACAGACCTCCAGCCGCCTTCGGGTTTTGGAGGCGTTTCCTTCACGACCTGCATGACTTCGCCCAGGTGTTTGCCGCGAGAGGTATCCACAATGACGTGCTCGCCAGTTTTTACATCTGGAACGGAGGCGGAGTCGAAGTGATAGATTTTTCCAACCTTGGCGAAGCGCACACCAATAATATTTGTTTGCATGGGGGAATTATACCGTACTCGTGAAAAGCAGGATTGATTTGGTCTATTTGATGAACTGTTCAGCGCGATCAATCACGCCTTTAGCTTCGGCAAGACCTACTCCTGTCATCTCCCGATATATTTTGATGGCTTCGATTTTATTGCCCTGTCTCAATGCTTCCTGAACTTTCGGCGATAAGGCGGGATCGGAGTTGGGGTCCATATATTCGATATTGAGTCTGCGATAGATGAATTTCAAACGGTCTTCCAACTCGTTGATGCGTGATTTTAGCGCAAGGATGTCAGATTCTGTGACCATGATATTTCTCCATTGTGGATGTATTGAGGGAGTTGATCATCTATTGCAAGTAAAGCGAGCGAGCGCGCTTTCGAACAAGCCCGGGGCGGAGGCTTCGTCGGGCGTGTAAACTTTCCAGGCGAAGGCGCGGTCTCCACAGATCCATGCCGCTGCGCCGCCGAAGGGCAGGACCGGGGTGGCGCTGGAAGTGATCGGGCTGTAGACAACATTCATATCGCGGATCAACTTCACGTCCAGGTTGCCGACGCGAAGATCCAATCCATCATCCAGAATAAGATCGAGCATGAATTGCGGGTCGGACGCGCCTGGCGATAACTGCCAGACCATCTGGATAAAGAGATTGCCGTTGAACGCCGCGATCAATCCCTGCCCGTAAGTGCTGGGCGCGGCGGGATTTTGCTGGGCGCTCACGTCGTAGAAAGCCATGTCAATGGGATGACCCGCGCAAAACTGGTATTCGCAAAACAACCCCGCCAGGTCGAAAGGCGTTGGAGACGGGTAGGGCGTTGAGGGCGGCGCGGTTGTTGAGACGGGGAGCGCCGCCATAGTCGCCGCGACCGCTTGGGAGACCTGGGCGTTCGGATCGGCTTTGGGCGCGCAGGCTGTTACAATTAAAATGAGCAGGAGTAATCTGTGAATACGCATGCGCCTGATTATACAGTTTTTCGGAACATTATTCACAAGTCACTCGTCCGTCATACAAGGAGTAAGAATGAAAAAATTACTGATTGGTTTCACCTCATTGTTATTGATGCTCGCGGCTTGCGCGCCGCGGAGTCCAATGGCGGACGCCCCTACCATTACTGTTGATGAACCAACGCCGACTCACGTTCGCGTGGATCTAAGCCCCGCCCAGCGCGCAGCGATTGCGAGTCTTTCCGAGACGTTGCGCCTGCCCGTTGATAAAATTACATTAGTCTCAACTGAGGCTGTAACCTGGCGTGACGGTTGTCTGGGTGTCACACGGATCGGTGAGTTCTGTACGCAAGCTGAAGTGCCCGGCTTCAAGATCGTTCTCGAAGCAGAGGGTAAAGTTTACGAGTTTCATACGAACCAGAATGGGAGTGTGGTTTTGCCAGCGGTTGCGGAGCAGGCTTCCGCGGCTGTCGAAGAGATGGTGATGAAGCAGTTGGCTTCAAATCTTGGATTGAATGAAAGCGATATTTCCGTCCTGAGTGATGCAGCAATTGAATTTGGAGATGCCTGTCTTGGCGTTGCCATACAGGATGTGATGTGCGCCCAAGTGGTAACGCCCGGACATATTATTGTATTGGAAGCGAATGGTGTTCAGTATGAATATCATACAAACGAGGATGGAACGCAGATCCAACCCGCCACACTCGCGCTCACCTGGAAACGCGAAGGCGGGATTGCCGGTTTTTGCGATACTTTGACGGTCTTTTTATCCGGTGAAGTCTATGGGAATAAATGCGGATCACAGCCTGACGGAAAAATGGAAACTTTTGTGAGCCTCTTTTCGGCCAGCGAGCGCAAACAGTTCAATGCGTGGGTGACTAAATTCGGTCAAGCCCGTTTGGATGCATCGGACCCGCAAGGCGTCTCGGATCGTATGGTGATCGAACTGGTCTTCTATGGGATGGGCAGTGGCACGCCGGGCAAGGCAGAAGAGAAAACAATGATTACCTGGGCGCAAAGCCTGTATCAAAAACTCTATTCGTAAATATTAAGCCTCAGCCGTTGCCAGGGATGTCAATATTTTTCCCCGAAAAGTCCTGTCAGCACAGCGAATTATCCTTTATTGATCAGATAAAAAGGCTTATAGGGATTAAGTCGATTCCTATAAGGAATTGAGGCAAACCCTTATAGGAATCGGAGCGATTCCTTATAGGGAATCAGGTAAAGGCTTATAGGGATTCGAGGAAAGGCTTATAGGAGATTTGTCTGACCAATTTACTCATTGTTCCAGAGTTCGGGGGTTGGAGAGAAAGCTCTTTTGCAACGAATTTTATCTTGCACACAGAGGGGTTTGGCTGTATGCTAGACTCATATGTAAGCAGGGATGATGAACGAAGCCGACACTTGCCGAACCTATGTTTTACCAAAACTTAAATCTGCCGGATGGGAGGATGAGCAGATTACCGAGCAGATGGTGTTGACGCCTGGGCGCATCGTGCCAATCGGCGACAGGCACACACGCAAGGAAGGCTTGCGCCCTGATTACACTTTGTTCATTCGGCAAAACATCCCTATTGCAGTAGTCGAAGCGAAAGCGGAATATGCCCACCCTGCCAAAGGATTGCAACAAGCGATTCAATATGCTGAAATGATGGGGTTAAAGTTTGCATATTCAAGCAACGGCAAAGGGATCGTTGAGTATGACTTCATCACGGGCATGGAACGCGATATTGATACATTTCCATCGCAAGATGAATTATGGGGAAGACTCAAAGGTACGTTCAAGTTTGAAGATAAAAAAGACGAGACAGATTCTTTGTCTCAATATTGGCAGGAAGTAGGCGGGAAAGCGCCGCGTTATTATCAACAGGTGGCAATCAATAAAACAGTCAATGCTGTGCTCGCCGGGCAAAACCGCATCTTGCTTACGATGGCAACAGGCACTGGCAAAACCTTCGTTGCTTTTCAAATCGTTTGGCGGTTGTGGAAGTCGAAGCGCAAGAAACGCATTTTATATTTGGCTGACCGCAATGTTTTGATTGACCAGGCAAAAGATAGAACTTTCTCTCCTATGGGACAAGCCCTGCATAAGATTCAGGGTAAGGCTCAAAAAGGTCGCGAAGTATATTTTGCTTTGTATCAGGCTTTGGCAAACCCTATTACTGGCGAAAACCTGTACGAGAAATATCCCAAAGATTTCTTTGATCTGATCATTGTGGATGAGTGCCATCGCGGCTCGGCAAATGAATTGGGCAGTTGGCGCAAGATATTGGATTATTTTGACTCTGCAACGAAAATTGGCATGACAGCTACACCGCGCCGCACTGACAATGTGGACACCTATAATTATTTCGGTGACCCGATTTACACATACAGTTTGCGACAAGGCATTGATGATGGTTTCCTTGCACCCTATCGTGTTTATCGCGTAATTCCAGATGTCGATGCGAGTGGATTGCAAATTGACCCTGGCGTGCTGGATCGTTTCGGGCGTGAGATACCGTCTGATTTATATGGCACAAAAGATTTCGAGCGGCTTGTATCTTTGCTTTCACGTACTGAAGTTGTTGCAAAACATTTGACTGAATATTTGAAAAGAACGAATCGCTTTGACAAAACGATTGTTTTTTGCGTTGACCAAGAACACGCATTGGACATGCGCAAGGCATTGAATAACCTGAATGCTGACCTTTCCAAAATACATGTTCATTATGTGGCGCGTGTTGTCAGTGATGAACATGCCGTTGGGCGCGGACATTTGGATAACTTCCAAGATCCTGAAAAAGAGACGCCTGTGATTCTCACCACTTCGCAAATGTTGACCACAGGCGTGGATGCGCCCACCTGCCGCAATATCGTTTTGTTCAAGCCCATCAACTCGATGATCGATTTTAAACAAATCATCGGGCGCGGGACACGCGTTTCGGAAGAGCATGGCAAATTCTGGTTCACGATCATTGACTACGTGGGCGCGACGCAGTTGTTCTATGACCCTGCCTTCGATGGCGATCCTGTGCGGGTGATGAAATCCGAGATTGACAGCGAGGGCAATGAGACGAAAATTGAAGACAGCGAAGACGGTACTCTTCAACCAGAAATTGAAGACAAGACCGATGAAAAGGTTCGTGAATTACAGTTGCAGATTGGAGAATTGCCCCGAAAATATTATTTGGACAATGTTCAGATTTACATTGTGGGCGAACAGGCATTTGAGCTCAACCCTGATGGCAGTGAATTAAAGACTGTCCAATTCACAGATTATGTGACAGAAAATATCCGCCGCTTGAATTTGACTGCCGAGCACTTGAAGCAGAATTGGTCGAAAGCCGAGCAACGCGCAGAGATATTGAACCAATTACGTTCTCGCGGCATTGACCCTGACCACCTTGCGCATGTCGTTCATCAAGAAGAAGCGGACGCGTTGGATTTATTGTTGCACGTGGCTTACAACGCACCCTTGGTGACACGGCGCGAACGTGCTGAGAAATTACGCCAGAAGAAAGCCAATTTCTTTAATACGTTTACGCCAGCAGCACGAGAGATTTTAGATACCTTGTTGGAGAAGTATGCCGATTATGGTGTTGGCGAGTTTGACCACTTATCCAGCGTGTTGCAGGTTTCGCCGTTTGATCGTTATGGCTCAACGTACGAGATTTATCAGTTATTCGGCGGCGCAGAGAAATTATTGCAGGCGGTGGATGAACTGCAGAAGTTTTTGTATGAATAACGGCTGGGATATAATCACCACATGAGCAACACATCCACGATTACAGGCGAACAAATGGCAAGCGCCCTGCATATCCTTGGCGTGAATTTCCTTTTTGGCGAGACAAACGCCGACGCGTTATTACATAAACAGCCAGACCGACTGATCATTGCTTTGGCAGAAAGCCGTGAAGCCCGTTTACGTCTCTCACTCATCCCGCTTTTTTTGGAGCATCCTGAATTTTCGAAGTATGTTCGCAAAACCGTGCAAGGTTTGAGTGAATCTGCGCAAGTGATCCTGCAATGCTATTACACGGCGGCAGTTTTACTGCAACGAAAACACCGTGCTGAACTTAATTTGCTGGTGGGCAAAAAACAATCCCTCCCAGATTGGTTTTCCCAGAAGATGGGACTCTTAATGACAACCGATCCCGAACAAGACCTGCAAACACTCGCCAAACGACACGAAATTTTAAGTGGGATGCGGATCAACTGGCTTGGAACGTATCAACACGCCTTACAGGTCTGGATGCGTGGGTTGGAAATACGGAAATCATAATCAGATGGACAACTCGCAGATTGAAACCATTTTGCAGGAATTTGGAAAGCGAGTCCCTGCTTCATCGCGGCTTTTGTTGATTGGCGGGAGCGCCTTGATCTTGCTGGGAAGTCCGCGCCCTACCATTGATATTGACTTTGTCGGCGATGATGTTTCCCCCAGCGAATTTGACAGGGCGATTATGCAAGCGGCAAGAGAGTTGAAGATTTATGCTGAACCTGTTGCGATTGAAAGATTTATTCCCCTACCTAACGGCAGCGATAAACGCAAAATAAGAATTGGCAAATATGGGAATCTGGAAGTGTATGTTGCTGATCCTTACAGCATTGCACTCAGCAAACTGGATCGCGGGTTTGATACGGACATAGACGATATTCTTTTTCTCCTTCAAAACGATCATGTTGAAATGAAAGAACTGGAACGTATGGCGCAGGTAGTTTTGACTCGAGCCCGCGAATTTGATATTGAACCCGCTGATTTTCTTGCTCATTTGGAAATTGCGCGCGAGCGATTGAAATAAACATCATAGGAAAATCATGCCCAAACAAAAAGCAAAACCGACCCCAGCCCCCTCCGTCCTTCGGACACCTCCCCCAAATTCCAAGAGAAGGAATTTGGGGGAGGAAGGGAAGCACAACACCAAAGCATCCCTTTCCTCCCTCATCAAATCATCACGCGATATTATGCGCAAGGATGCAGGGTTGAATGGCGATTTGGACAGGTTGCCGCAGTTGTCGTGGATTCTGTTCCTGAAATGCTATGACGATCTGGAAGTTCGGCGGGAGGAGGATGCGAAGGCGACGCGGCAGAAGTATAAGCCGATCATTCCGCCGCCGTATCGTTGGCGGGATTGGGCGTCGAATGAGAATGAAGGGGCGACGGGCGAGGATTTGATCAAGTTCGTCAATGATGGCTTGCTGCCTGCGCTGCGCGGACTCTCGGGGTCGGATGAACGGTTGAAGGTGGCGGAGGTTTTCAAGGAGACGTACAGCCGTATGCTTTCGGGCTATTTGCTGCGGGACGTGGTCAACCTGGTGGATGGAATCCACTTTCAGTCGAAGGATGAGATTTTCACGCTGGCGCATTTGTATGAGGCGATGCTCAAGGAGATGCGCGACGCGGCGGGCGATAGCGGCGAGTTCTACACACCCCGTCCCGTAGTAAAACTGATCGTAGACAGAACCAAGCCGCGGCTGGGAGAGACCGTTCTCGATCCCGCGTGCGGCACGGGCGGATTTTTAGTCGAGGCGTATGAATATCTCAAACCGCTGGCGAAGAATTCCAAAGACCAGATCAAGTTGCAGAGCGAGACGTTGTACGGCGTGGAGAAGAAGCCGCTGCCGTATTTGCTCGGGACGATGAACCTGCTGCTGCACGGCGTCGAGAATCCGAACATCCGCCGCGATAACGCCTTGAAGAACCCGCTGAACGAGATCGGGGAGAAAGACCGCTTTGACGTGATCGTGACCAACCCGCCCTTCGGCGGCGAAGAGGAGGCGGGCATCCAGTTGAACTTCCCCGAGTCGCTGCGCGCCAGCGAGACCGCCCTGCTGTTCATGCAGTTCGTGATGCGCTCGCTGAAGCATGGCGGACGCTGCGGCGTGGTGGTGCCCAATGGATTTTTATTCGGCGACGGCGTTTCGGCGCGCATCAAGGAACAACTGCTGCGGAACTTTGACCTGCATACGATTGTCCGCCTGCCAACTGGAGTCTTTGCGCCGTATACTGGCATATCAACCAATTTGCTTTTCTTCGCTCGCACCCAGCCGACAACTGATATCTGGTTCTATGAGCAGACTCTCCCCGAGGGCGTGAAGAACTACACCAAGACGCGTCCTTTGAAGTTCGAGGAGTTTGAGCCATTAATTGAATGGTGGGACGCGCGCGAAGAAAATGAGCACGCGTGGAAAGTGCGCGCTGATGATGTTTTTAAATATGACGAGAATAAAAACCTGCTCTCGGTCAATCTCGATATCAAGAATCCAAATCGCAAAGACGATTTGGTACACCTACCTCCTTTTGAATTAGCGGAGAGTATTCTTGCTAAAGAGAATCAGATTGCCGAGTTGATGGATGAAATCAAAAGTTTGTTTGTGAAGAGGGCATAATGACAAACGGCTGGCAAACTGTTCAACTTGGTGATGTTCTACAACGTGTAAAAACTGAACTCACTATTGACGATTCTGTGACCTACAAGCAGGTCACCGTGCGACTTTGGAACAAAGGTGTAGTTCTGCGTGGTGAACAAGAAGGATTGACTATAAAAACAAAGCGCCAGTTTTATGTAAAAACTGGGCAACTCTTGATGTCTCGGATTGATGTTCGTAACGGCGCAATAGGCTTAGTACCCAAAGAACTTGACGGCGCAATTGTTTCAAACGATTTCTGGGCTTACGACTTTGATGAAAACAAGTTGTTTCCAAAATTCTTATCACATTATGTAACTACGCCAAGTTTTATAGAAGATGCAAACCGCACAAGTTCTGGTACAACACAAAGAATTCGCGCAGAAGAGTCTGCTTTTCTCAATATAAAAATCCCTCTTCCACCGTTAAATGAACAACATCGTATCGTGGAACGAATTGAAAAACTTTCTAGCCATATTACGAAGGCTCAATCATTACGAGATGAGGCAGACTTAGAATCAGAAGTGCTATTAGATACCATCGTTGGAAAAGTCTTTTCTGAACTTGAAGCCAAAGAATACAAACAACTTAAAGAGGTAACAAAAAAAATTGGAAGTGGTTCTACGCCATCAGGGGGACGTGCTATATATCAGCAAACTGGCATTCCTTTTATTCGAAGCATGAACGTTCGAATGAGATATTTTGCTTGGGATAATATTGCTCATATTGAACCATCAATTCATGAAAATATGGCTGGAACATGGGTAAAACCCAATGATGTTTTATTGAATATCACAGGGGCTTCTATTGGGAGAGTTGCCTGCGCGCCATCAGATTTGGTTGCAGGCAATGTAAATCAGCATGTGGCGATTATTCGCCCAGTTGAATCTTTAGACTCCCAGTATTTGATGTATTGGCTGAGTCAACCTGCTGTTCAAGATTTTATTAATGATGAACAAAAAGGGGCTACGAGACAAGGTTTTACCAAAGCACAAATTGAGAAATTTGAAATTCCTATCGTCCCGCTCGACGAACAGCGGCGCATCGTGGCGTATCTCGATAGCGTCCAAGCACGGCTGGCGTCGCTGCGGGAGTTACAGTCCGCTACGGGGGAGGAATTGTCCGCGTTGCTGCCGTCCGTGCTGGATAGGGCGTTCAAGGGAGAGTTGTGAAATGGCAAATCAAGAGCAGCTATCCATTTTGAATCAAGGTCTTTTATTCTGGAATCAGTGGCGAGAAGAGAAATCCCAAGTAAAGATTGATCTTAAAGAAGTAGATCTCCGTGGGACCAATCTTATAGGAGCCAATCTTAATGGAGCTGATCTCCGCAGGGCCAAACTTAATGGTGCTGATCTTCGCGGAGCACAGTTAAATAAAGCTAACCTTCGAGGAGCCAATCTCAATGGAGCAGATTTGGTCGGAGCGAAGCTTAATGAAGCCAATCTGATAGGAGCAAGTCTTAATGGAACTGATCTTCGGGGCGTGGATTTAATAGGAGCGAAGCTCCACAATGCCAGCCTCCGCGGAGCCAATCTCAATGGTGCTGATCTTCGTCGAGCCTACCTCAACAAAGCCGATCTCAGCGGTGCCAAGTTCGATGGTGTGGATTTTCGTGATGCAGATTTCACTGGTGCAATTCTTTACGGAGATCAGTTATATGAAGCTTTGAGAAGGGATGTGCCACAAAGCATGCCCTCTGACGATATTCCTTCATGGTTGGAAGCGCTTCCTGCCTCAGCCGAAGACATTGCACGTTATTTCCCACTTGTAAAATCGTCTCAATCCCCACTTGTAAAATCGTCTCAATCAGATGACGTTTCTTTTACAGCTATATATCCGAGAGAGAATAAAGTAGAAATGTGGCATACATTACTTGTTTATGCCCATTTCACATCCGCCCTTCAAGATGTTCGCCAAGACGCGCAGCGATTCAGAGATCAAATCCCGATACCAAAAGAAATCACTTCTTCATCAACGAGTCAAATAGCTCGTGGCACTGAAATTACGATCATCCCAACTTGCGATGGGCTAGTTTTCAACCCAGATCGCATGGTAGTCAAATGGATCGAGAATTATCATCGCGCCGACTTTCGGTTCTTGGCTGATAAATCGCTATCCAATGATGCGGCTAGAGGCCAGATCAACTTCTATGTTGGTCCGATCATGATTGGAACTCTAAAATTTGCTATGCTGTTCAATGAAACAGAGGCGCAAACCATTCGCGAAGATGAAGTACATGGAATAATGTACCGTCAGGAAGACATTTTCGTGTCCTACAGTCACAAGGACTCTGCTGTCGTCCTGGCTTGCAAGAAAGCATATCAAGCACTCGGGTTCAACGTGCTTATCGACATAGAGACACTCAGATCGGGCCAACTTTGGAATGAAGAACTTGCGCATATGATTGATAATGCAACTATCTTTCAACTCTTTTGGTCAGAAAATTCCAAGAAATCGAAATATTGTAAACAAGAATGGAAACATGCATTGAAACGTAACACTGAAGGATTTATTCGACCTATGTATTGGCAAAAACCCATAGCGAAACCGCCCAGGGAATTGAGTAAGTATCATTTTGAATATGTAGAATTTTAGGAGGAAGATGGTTCATTTTTGCATATGTCAACGCAGAACAGTCCGCTACGGGGAAGAGTTGTCCGCGCTGATGCCGTCCGTGCTGGATAGGGCGTTTAGGGGAGAGTTGTGATGATCTTCGATACTCCTGAAATGCAGAGACTACGAAACAAATACAAGAATGTACCTGATTACGATGTCCCCGAAATTATTCTGCTAGACAGGAATCAGAATCTATCAGGTGAGCGCGAATATCTCGAAGAGATAATCAGTTCAGTTCCAAAATATACTCAGAAGAAATGGCAAAGTGGTCTTCTTAGCGAAGTTATAGGTCACTACATGGGCATTTGGTTTGAGGTGATGTTATTTGGATGGATGTCAGAGAATGACGGCTTTACAACACAACCAGAAATTGAAGATGGCAACCCCGATATTACACTGGATGTCGATAATCAGCGTATATTTATAGAAGCGAAAGCTATTCTGACTGAAGAATCAGATCGCGAAAGGAATCGCAGGATCGCTGCAGTTTTTTCAGCCTTGAAAACAATATCACTACCATTTGGTCTTTCAATTGAACAGTTATCATTAAAATCACGTGTTGATGTTTCTTTGTTGAGCTTGAAAGTTAAAGAATGGCTTGAATCCAACCCTGATCAGAAATTTGTTTTTGAAGATAGACATCAAAATATTATTGTCTTCACTGCAATGAGAGTTCCAGAGTTTGATCACGTTGTAGCTTCGGGCTTTGTCGATGGAGTATTTGTCAATCCTGAAGTTCTAAAGAAACCAATAAAGAAGAAGGCGCGACAACATAAGCAGTTTCGAAATTCAGGCTATCCCTACATCATTGCGCTTTATCTTGATCCCTTTCTCCAGTCTGCTGAAGAAGTGGTAGAGGCTTGGCTTGGAAAGATTCAATGGACAATTGATGCAAATGAGAATCAAATAATCGAGCAAAAATCCGATCAATCTGGTTTACACTTTTTCGGCTCTGAAATACTACATCGATCCGTAAGTGGAACGTTGGTTTTCAAGGCTATTAGCGATGATAAGCTCAAGCGCAGAGTTTTGAATGCCAGATATATCCAAAACCCATTCGCTAAAATTTGGATTGACCCTTTCCTGTTTCCTGTCGAGTCAAGTTATACAATATTACAGTTTGCTATGGGCTGGCGTATACCCCCGAAGATTTGAGGCAAATCGTGAAAACAAATTCACTAGCAAAGATTGAACGAGCCGCGCGGCTGGCGTCCCACAAGGGGATGATATCGCTGCGGGAGTTACAGTCCGCTACGGGGGAGGAGTTGCGCCCGCTGTTCTTCGCGGAGCGGACGTTGCTGCCGTCCGTGCTGGATAGGGCGTTTAAGGGAGAGTTGTGAGGTTACAGACCCTAAAGGTTTCTTCGGTGAACATTCGCCACGTCACGTGGGAGAGTCTTGCATATCGAGTCGCTTGTCAGTCGAGAAGACCTTTAGGGTCTTGGATGATGATGTCCACGCAAGAGGAGTTGCGCTTGCAGGTATTGTATTGGAGTAGATAGACAATCTATATCCAAAGTCATTGCTTATGAAAGTTAGAATTCCTCATCGTCCAGCTCATATCGCAGTATTCCTGCTGCTGGCATTCCTTTGCTATCAAGCACATCAGTTGGTGCGTCATCTGGTTGGCGCAGGCTTGTGCGGTGGTTTCGGGAGCATGACGTTCACGGTTGCTGCAACAAGGCAGCCCTGTTCACTCCCCATCATTGTGAGCCTCTCGGGTCCGCTTTTTACATTTGGCTTGGCGTGGTTTGGTATGTTCCTGTTTCGGTCGCCAAAGTATGCGCTGTTCGCATACGCCCTCATCTTCGCAAGTTTTGCACACCTGCGCTTTATCCAAACGTTGAGCGGTGGAGGCGATGAATTGGTCCTTGCGCAGCAATGGTTTACAGTGCCTAGCCAATCCATCGTCGCGGCGATTGTATTTCTGATCGGCGTACCGCCAGTCATTGCCGCTTTCAGTGCCATGGTAAACAAAGGGCGTGTGTCCGTCTTCATTGGTTCGTGGCTGCTTCCGATTCCGTTGCTGATCGTGATGCTTGTTGGGAATAGGCTTCTTTTTGGGGCAAGCGGAACTGGAATTCGCGGCCCATCATTTTTAGGGATAACGCTGATCGTGCTGATTACCGACCTGATCGCGAGCGTGCTTTTGATTAGGTTGGGGCCCCCGTATTTGCGTTCGCAAGAAGAGGCGTGAGTATACTTGTGGCGCGCAGCGTGCCGCCGTCCAAGCGCGGCTGGCGTCGCTGTGACAGTTACAGTCCGCTACGGAGGAGTAGTTGCGCCCGTTGTTCTTTGCGGAGCGGACGCTGTTACCGTCCGTGCTGGAGGGGCTTTCAAGGGGTAGTTCTGAAAGGAGAAGAAATGGCAACAAAAGCAAAACGTGTTGACGAGAATTATGTGCGAATGTATTATGCACATCAATATGAGCGAGTTGCAAAATTGGAAGACGCCAAGCTAACAATGACCAACTATGTTCTCACGATAACGGCCCTGACCTTTACTTTTGGATATCAGGGTTCGACTCAATTAACCCTATTTAATGGGATTGGGTTACCGTTAATTATTATCATAGCGAATCTATTTCCTATCATATATATTCACCGTTCATCACAATTCACAGGGGCTCATAAAGATCGCGCACGGGAAATATTAAGACTTTACGCTCCAGAATTGAAAGAATTAAACGACAGAATCAAGTGGCCAAAAGGCGGTTTTTTGAGCAGCCGCAAGAGGGTTCAACAAGGAATACACATACTACTCATTTTGACAGCACTAATTCCCGGGCTGATATATCTTTATCAAGTTTTGGGATAGGGTGTTTGGAGAAGAGTTGTCCGCGAGGCTGGAGTCCGTGCCTGTCTTGAGCCTATCAAAGGGCTGGATAGGGCGTTTAAGCCCTTTCAGGATGCTTCGCGAGGAGAGTTGTGAGCCGCCCCAATTAATCTTCGTCGGGCTTATCGACCAGGTCTTTTACGCCGAAGACCTTTTCGTAAAAGATCAACAATGCATTCGCTTTCAGCCGAAATTCCAGATTCATATATCCCTGCCGGGCGGATTCTTGCAGGTATTCAAGGTGTGCAACCAAACGCTCGCGAAAACCAATCTTCGGCGAACTAGGCAAAAGCGTCTCCAATTCATGAATCATTCCCTTTGCCTGTTGGACAACTGTCAGTGCGTTGGAAAGCGGGGTATTTTCGTTAATCACTTCTTTGAGAAGTTTGCACTTATACGTACGACAAAAATGCGGATAGTGAGGAGAAGTGTAGATCGTACACTGTCCCTGCCAAAGCGGGCAGGGTTGGCTAAACCCCCGCTGCCTGGGGTCCGACCGAAGTACATTCAACCCCAGCGCCTCGGCGGAGTCCAGTTCAGCGGACTTGAGTTTTGCCCAGATGAATAAGTGGCCCGTACAGCACAGCCCACAGGACTTGCACAAGGTGTTTGCCTGAGATTCGTTTGTTTCGTCAATGCCAGTCACGGCCGAAATAATATCCTGGTAAACATAAACTGGCAACCCTGCTCCCCAACGGGGATGCTATCCTTGCTGTGACCGTAGGGAGGAGGCGTTTAAGGGAAAGTTGTGATGAGACCCGACAGGTTTACCAAATAGACGGCGATTATTCACGCCGTCTCTCTGATGAACTGAACTTGTAAAGGAAGGATTAAGAGATAAGTGTCAACTGCAATGACCTCTGATACACCTTTTTTAAGCTTGCATCATCGA
>CAZIYY010000009.1:0-41060 GCA_964543585.1 uncultured Anaerolinea sp.
GCCTTTTGAAGTATTCTTCAATCAGTCGGTTGCACTTCATACTTGAATCCAGGCTTTTGTACTTATACCTGTATCTCTGTTTCCCTTTACGGATACACCCTCTTGATCGTCCTCGGAAATGGAATCGCCTCGCGGATGTGTTCGGTGCCGCGCCCATGCCGAATCATTACACAAATCATTTGGAAGGTGTAGAATGAAGGAATTCCACAGTGAATCTTTAGCAAGGGAGCTTTAGATGACAAAGTCAACAGAAAACCAAAACACCGAACCGAACCGCAGTGAAAAACCCGAAGAGGCGGTTGATACGTCACAATATAAAAAACGCTTTGAAGAAGCGGTGGCTGATGCGCAACATATGATGATGTATGCTTCGAGTAACTGCCCGCAGGATATTGAACCGCAAATACTGGAAAAGTTAATCAACGCCAGGCGGCGCGTTGAAAACAAACAAGAGTTAAGCGCGGAGGAGGAGACGGAGTTTTTGATTGCCTATCAAGAATTGTGGAAACTGGTACAGCCTGCCACTGCAGAAAGCATCAAAGCGAATCTTCGAATTGCAAGTACTTTCAAGGGCCCGATTAGCGAGGCTCGTCGCACAGTTAACGGGTATATCGTTTTTACAGTTTTTGTTCTGATCCTTCTATTGATTTTTCAAATCTATTGGGTGGTTGGGAATCAATTGATTACTGAGCTGGGAACTGTATCAAAAAGTGAGGATTTATTAAACGCTCAATTGCATCAAAATGAGCAGGAATCAAATGCAATTAAGATGCGTTTTAGACAACTTGTATCCAGCCCTGATTTTGAACGCGAAACTCTTGAAAATGAATCTACAAAGATCGGGCTCACTGCGGATCTAGAATCACTCAAATCCAAACAGGATCGGTATTCGGCAATTCTACGGTTTTGGAGTAAGCCTTGGAGTGGTTTTATTATAGTGAAGAGAGTGAAATACGACAAAGAAACAAATGACCCGCAGATCAAAGAGTTTGATTTACAGATAAACGAGATTCAAAATAAAATAAACGAGATTCAAAATAAAATAAATAGTGACCCGGATGGCACTAAAGAAGCCACAGTCAAGGCTCAGCAAACGGATTTGAAAGAACAATTGGATAATAGCCAATCAGAGCAAGACAAGGGACGTATTCAAGAGCAGATAGATAGGGTTTCTGAAAAAAGCGCTTTAGATTCGCAGTTGATTGATTTGGAGACAACGAAAGAGGAAATTCAAGGGCAGATAGACTCTTTAAGCGCAGAGAAGGAAGAATCTCAAAATAAGCTAAATGATTTAGTTGCAAACCTGAATGTCGTTCAAGGACAGATAGACTCTTCAACCGCGGAAAAGGATTATTATCAACAACCGATACCTAAATTAAATGAAATCAAGCAGAGTATTGAAGCAATCCTAGCCTCACGGACAACAACGGAGCAAACCCCGCCAGCCCCATTGACACCCCAAGAGATAGAGTCCTTACCTGATGTAATTAAAGCTGATTCGGAATTCAACAAAACTGTTGGTGGTGAAAACCAGCTAAATTATTTAAGCAGCTACCAGCAAGATATTGAACAACAACTGCTTTATCTTGATGAATCCACACAAAGCATTCAGGCCCAGATAGATAATTACGGATCGCAGAAAAATGACATTCAGAGACAAATAGATGATCTGAATGCTCATATAGGAGTATTAACGAAGATAATTAATACATTGCCAACAGACCAGGACAAAATTAATGATCAGATAAAGACAGCGACCAAAAGGATAGAAACATTAAACAACGAAATTGCGAAATTCTCTGTCACAGTCAGTTCGAACGTGTCAGAGCAAATTGTCAAAGATCGTGAGGCTGATCTGCAAAAATTGAAAGGTGACAGGGGGGCACTGGAGGAGGAAGAACAAGTATACCTAGAACTGACTGATTCCCGCCCGGCTCAATTGGCTGGTCAGTTTGTGCTTAATATTCTACAGAGTTACATTCTGCCAATTCTTTATGGTCTTCTAGGCGCTGGAACATATGTCCTCCGATCCCTATCCAGAAAAATTAAAGATGTGACGTATTCCGAAGTAACAGGAATCCAACACTTATTGAGCATTTCACTGGGCGCTTTGGCGGGCATCATGGTCGGGTGGTTTTCGTTCCTTATCGATACGGGCACAACAACCTTCCTTGGGTCCGTTTCACCACTTGCTATCGCCTTCCTTGTTGGGTACAACATCGAGCCTTTCTTCTCTAGAATAGATGCTGCCATGAAGATGAATGAAACACCCCGACAGACCGCGCCTGCAACGGCAATCGAAGCCAGGCCAGCCGCTTCTCAAACAGCACGCAAGTCATCGTCCAAAAAAAGGAAAGCGTCTAAATCATCGTCAAAGCAAACAAAAGCGACCAAAGGAAAATCGGGTTCCAAAAGTTAGAGGTTAGCAGACTGGTTGTTTCTGAAGATAACAAAGCCCCTGAAGATACTCAAATCGTCAGGGGCTTTGTTATTACGGATACACCCGCTTGATCGTCCTTGGGAAGGGAATCG
Organism: uncultured Anaerolinea sp.; assembly: GCA_964543585.1. Taxonomy (GTDB): domain Bacteria; phylum Chloroflexota; class Anaerolineae; order Anaerolineales; family Villigracilaceae; genus Defluviilinea. The sequence goes on from CAZIYY010000009.1 coordinate 2,533, forward strand.
CTTCGCGGATATGCTCGATGCCGCACAGCCAGGCGGTGACTCTTTCCACGCCCATGCCGAATCCTGAGTGGGGGACAGAGCCATACTTGCGAAGTTCCAAATACCACTTGAACGCTTCTTCGGGCAATCCTTCCTTGCGGATGCGCGCCAGCAATGCATCGTGGTCGCTGATGCGTTCAGAGCCGCCGCAGATTTCGCCGTAGCCTTCGGGCGCGAGCAAATCAACGGACTTGCATACTTCAGGACGATCGGGCCACGGTTCCATATAAAAGGCTTTGACCGCAGAGGGATATCCATACACAAACACGGGTTTATCGTATCGCTTCGTGATTTCGACTTCATGCGGCGCGCCAAAATCCATGCCCCATTCGAATTTGAGCAGTTCTTTCTTTTCGGGGTCAGTTTCTTTTTCGTAGAGATCAAGCAATAACGTCGCGGCATCATCATATGAAATGCGCGGGAACGGACCTTTGACATTCTCCAACTTTGAAGCATCGCGTCCAAGCGACTTGAGTTCTGCCGTGCAATCACGCAACACAGTCTGAACGATGTGCGAGATAAGACCCTCTTCCACTTCCATCAAGCCGTCCAGGTCGCAGAAAGCGATCTCGGGTTCGAGCATCCAGAACTCGGTCAGATGGCGACGCGTCTTTGATTTTTCGGCACGGAAGGTTGGACCAAAGCAATAGACCTTTCCAAACGAGAAGATGTTGGCTTCGTTATAGAGTTGTCCCGTTTGCGCGAGATAGGCAAAGCCTTCGTCGAAGTAGGGCGTCTCGAAGAGAGTGGTTGTCCCTTCGGCGGCGGCGGGGGTGAGGATAGGCGTATCGAGATTGAAGAAGCCATTGCCGTCCAAATATTCTCGCACCGCGGACATGACCCTCACGCGCACTTTCAAGATCGCCCACTGGCTTTGCATCCGAATCCACAAGTGACGATGATCGAGCGCGAAGTCGGGACCGTGATCTTTGAGCGACATGGGATAATCCAAGCCCGCCTCTTGCACGACTTCGATCTGCTTCACTCCGATTTCGTATCCGCCAGGGATGCCGGGCGCGCGTTTATCCTCACGGACAGGTCCAGTGATAATGACAGACGACTCCTGCGGCAGGCGCGACACTCTCTCGAACACTTCCGGTTCAAGGTCACCTTTGAAGGCGACACATTGCACAAAGCCCGAGCCGTCGCGCACAAGCAAAAAGACCAGCTTGCCCTTATCTGTGCGGTTATAGACCCAGCCCTTGATGGTCACTTCTTTTTCTACGTAATTTGAAATTTTTGAAACGCTGATGTATTCAGCCATGATGATTCCTCAATTTAAGATTATGTCACTCTGAGGGAGCGTTCTTCGCGACCGAAGAGTCTTTGATATTGTTGTAGAGATACTTCACTTCGCTTCGCTCAGTATGACGTAGTTCAAGTATTATACTTTATTGGAATTCAACCCTTCAAACAGACCACTCTTCACTCAAATCTTTCCACTCAGGGTTCGTAGAATTTATCAATGCAATTTTCTTTGCCCTTAACCAGCCTTTGATTTGCTTTTCTCTTTCAAGAGCCACGTGAATACTTGATGTTGCCTCGTAATAAACCAAAAATCGAATATTGTACTTACTTGTAAAACCAGGTATAAGTTTCTTTTTATGTTCGTCTACGCGGCGCATTAGACTATTGGTCACGCCCGTATAAAGAGTGCGTGACTTATTCGTCATGATGTAGACGTAGTATTCGTTACTCATGGTTACTTTGTATTATGTCATCCTGAGGGAGCGTTCTTCGCGACCGAAGGATCTCTTTTGTGGTGGTAGAGATGCTTCGCTGCGCTCAGCATGACATAATGTGAGGAACTACTTTCTTCGTTCTTCCAGCGCCTTCACCAACAACTCCTTCGTCACATTGGGATCGGCTTTCCCTTTGGTGGCGCGGGCGACTTGTCCCATGAACCATTGCAGAATGGACTCTTTGCCCGCGAGATATTGCTCGACTTCTTTCGGATTGTCATTCAAGATTTTCGTGATGGCTTCTTGAATAAAGCCCTCATCCGAGACTTGCGCGAGATTTTTATCTTTGACGATCTGCTCAGGCTCGCCGCCGTTCTTGAACATTTCTCCAAGCACAACCTTTGCCGAATTTCCGCTGACGGTTTTTTCAGTCACCATGTCAATCAGTTTGGCGAAATGCTCCGCAGGGACAGGGAGGTTCGCCGCGTCAATGTTGAGATCGTTCATGTAACGCATAAATTCACCCGCGATCCATGAACTGACGGTCTTTGCAGGACTCTTTGATTTCGAAACGACATCTTCAAAGTAGTCGGCTAAAGCTTTTTCAGAAGTGAGCAGGCGCGCATCCTGTGGCGTCAATTCATATTGTTCGATGAAGCGGCGCGTCTTTGCCTCGGGCAATTCTGGCACGCTTTCACGAATCGATTCAACCCAATCGGGGTCAAGCATAAGTGGAGGCAGATCGGGTTCAGGGAAGTAGCGATAATCGTGCGCGCTTTCCTTGCCGCGCTGTGAATAGGTCTTCCCTGTGGCTTCATTGAATCCCAGCGTTTCCTGTTCAACCATCCCGCCGCGCGAATAAATTTCAATTTGGCGTTTGATCTCGTACTCAGTCCCCTGCGTTAGCGCGCGGAAGGAGTTGAGATTCTTGATCTCAGTCCTGGTGTTGAACTGTTCGCTTCCGACTTCGCGCACAGAGACATTCGCCTCAAAGCGGATCACGCCCTTTTCCATATCGCCTGAATTCACATCCAGATAGCGCAGAATGGCGTGGAGTTTGGTCGCGTACGCCTTAACTTCTTCAGGAGAGCGAAGATCGGGTTCCGTGACAATTTCCAATAACGGGACTCCGCTGCGATTGTAGTCAATGAACGAGTGCGCGTCCGCGTGGGACAGTTTGCCTGTGTCCTCTTCCAAATGGACGCGGCGAATCCGCACTTCCTTTATGTCTGCTTCCGTTTCGATTTGAATTTTCCCATCTGTGGCGAGCGGCTGGTCGTATTGTGAGATTTGATATCCCTTTGGCAGATCGGGATAAAAATAATTTTTGCGAGCAAAGATGCTTTCATGGTGAATTTCGCAGTTGAGTGCAAGTCCAACTCGAACTGCCAACTCAACCGCTTTCTTGTTGAGGACGGGAAGCGCGCCTGGCTGGCCTGTGCAAACGGGACAAATGTAACGGTTCGGTTTAGCGGTGATCGAATCGACAACTTCACATCCACAAAACATTTTTGATTTTGTGAGCAATTCAGCGTGGACTTCCAGTCCGATGACAGGTTCGTATTTCATTTCAATATCTCAAAAGTACTCGCGCTGAGCGCAGTCGAAGCGCGTATTTCATAATTCAATCATTCCAGCAGGACGGATGCTTCGTGTGCCAGTCGGTCTGACTCTGATACAGATGACCGATGCGAAGCAATAACTCTTCCGATAAATGCGGACCCATGATCTGCATTCCGATAGGAAGTCCATTTGAGATGCCGCACGGGATGGATAGGGCAGGAATGCCAGCAAGATTGACTGCGACCACAAATACATCCGATAAATACATATCCAGCGGATTGGTGATCTTCTCGCCGATACGAAATGCGGTTGTCGGTGAGACGGGCGTAATGAGCGCGTCGCAGGTTTCAAATGCCATTTCGAAATCCTGTCGGATCAATGTGCGGACTTTCTGTGCCTTCAGATAATACGCATCGTAATATCCAGCGGAGAGCGCGAACGTCCCAAGCATGATCCTGCGTTTCGTCTCCGCGCCAAAACCCATCTCACGCGTCTTCAAATAGACATCCATCAGGCTGTCCACATTGCGCTCTGACAACCCAAAGCGGATGCCATCATATTTCGCGAGATTGGAACTTGCTTCGGCAAACAAAATCAGATAGTAAACAGGGATGGCATATTGCGTGTGTGGAAGCGATACCTCGACAACTTCAGCGCCGAGTCCCTCGATTTGCTTTATGGCTGAACGTAATGAAGAATCTACTTCTGAGTCAAGGCCTTCGACAAAATATTCTTTTGGAATTCCGATGCGAAGCCCGCGTAGGTTTTCGGATTTCTTCAAAATCGCTGAATAACCTGGAACAGTCTCTGCGCGTGATGTGCTGTCTTTGGAGTCGTGTCCTGCGATTGCCTCGAGCACCAACGCGACATCGAACACGCTCCTCGCCATAGGACCAATCGTATCGAACGATGAGACCAGCGGGATTAAGCCATAACGCGAGACGCGTCCATAGGTTGTTTTGAGTCCGGTGATCCCGCAGAAGGAAGCGGGCATTCGGACAGATCCGCCCGTATCTTCTCCGAGCGCGAAGGGAGCCAGTCCCGCCGCGACTGCCGCCGCCGAGCCGCCGCTCGAGCCGCCAGGTACGTAATCAAAATTCCATGGGTTGCGTGTGGTGAAGAAGCTTGAGTTCTCGGTGGACGAGCCCATTCCGAATTCATCCATGTTGTTCTTACCCAGCAGAACAGCGTTTGTTGAATTTAATTTTTTGATCGCAGTCGCGTTGTAAAACGGCTTGTAATTCTCCAGGATTTTGGAGGAGCAGGTCGTATTGACGCCGCGCGTGGAAATGGAATCTTTTGCAGAAAAGGGAATACCCGTAAGCGGGGTCAAGCCATCGTCAGCCTTGAAGCGCTGATCCGCTTCTTTGGCTTGCTCCAGTGCCACTTCTTTGGAGACTGTCACATAAGACTTGATTTGCGAATCAAGTCGTTGAATACGTTCAAGATAAGCCCGAGTAAGTTCCCCCGAAGAAATCTTGCGGGTTAAAAGCAGTTCGTTCGTTCCCTGAATACTCAATTCGTGAAGTTCCATAAATTGCCAATTACTGCTCAGTATGAACGCGCGGAATGAGAACATGGTCATCTTTTGATTGCGGAGCGTTCGCAAGAAAATCCTGCGTCGGCGCAGACTCTTCGATCACATCTTCCCGCGTCACGCTTTTATTTGCAGACGATAAATACGCGGGAGCGACGTTTTCGGTATCCACTTCATCTAAGATGCTGACGTAATCCAGAATGTCCTTGAATTGGGAAACGAACATCCCTGTCTCTTCATTTGTCAAATCCAAACGGGCAAGAGACGCGATCTCTTTGACCAGTTTTTCGTCCACTTGAACTTCCGCTTTTTTGTTCATAAGATATTCCTTGTTATATCACTCTGTGGGAGCCGTTGGTTGAGTAGCCTGAGGCGATAGCCGAAGGCGTATCGAAACCAACAAGTTACAGAAATACTTTCAATACCTGGTGGTTTCGATACGGACGAGAAAATACTTGTCCTACTCAACCACCAAGTTGCGTTTACGCGATCTTGATATGCAATTCCTTCAACTGCTTTGGGTCAACCTCAGACGGCGCGTCAGCCATCACGTCTCGTCCCGTTTGATTCTTGGGGAATGCGATCACTTCACGGATGTTGGGCTCGTCCGCGAGAAGCATGATCAAACGATCAATGCCAGGCGCCATGCCGCCGTGCGGCGGCGCGCCATATTCAAAGGCTTCGAGCATGTGACCAAACTTTTGTTCGATTTCATCACCGCTCAAACCGAGCAATTGAAAAACCTTGAGTTGAATGTCACTTCGATGGATTCGTATCGAACCCGAAGCCATCTCATAACCATTGCAAACCATATCATACGCGTCTGAAAGAATCTCGCCAGGGTTGGTCTCAAATTTCGGCAGGTCGTCCAGTTGCGGCATTGTAAACGGGTGATGCTCCGCGTCCCATTTCTTTTCTTCCTCGTTCCACGCAAACATCGGGAAGTCCACAACCCACGCAAACGCCATGAGATCAGGATCAGCCAGATCGAGTTTATCTCGGAAGATCACACGCAAGCCGCCAAGAACTTTGTTGACGATCGCGCTCTCATCTGCCGCAAACAGGATGAGGTCGCCCTCCTGCGCGCTGACTTTGGATTTGACTGCTTCCACTTCTTCAGGCTTGACGAATTTCGCGGCGCTTCCTTTCAAGCCTTCGCCTGTTACCGCTAAAGTGGCGAGTCCCTTCGCCCCAAGCGCCTTCGCGGACTCGGTCAACGCGTCCACGTCCTTGCGGGAGTAATCCGCGCATCCAGGCGCGACGATGCATTTGATCGCGCCACCAGTTTCCAGCGCAGATTGAAAGACGCGGAAGTCGCTCCTCGCGAAGATGTCGCTCACGTCATATAATTCCATCCCGAAGCGCAGGTCGGGTTTATCCGTTCCGTATCTCTCGACGATTTCTTTGTAAGAGAACTTGGGCCATGGAGACGATAGTAATTTCTTGTGAGGGGCGACGGCGGGAATCATGGCGGTGTACAAGCCTTCGACAATTGCCAGCACATCATCACGCTGAACAAAGGACATTTCAAGGTCCAGTTGTGTGAACTCAGGCTGACGGTCGCCGCGCAGGTCTTCATCGCGGAAGCAGCGCGCGATCTGGAAGTAACGATCCATGCCTGCGACCATCAACAGTTGCTTGAGTTGTTGCGGTGATTGTGGCAAGGCATAGAACTGACCTGGGTAGATACGTGACGGCACGAGATAATCGCGCGCGCCTTCGGGTGTGGCTTTGAATAAGATCGGAGTTTCGATTTCAATGAAGTTCTGCTTATCAAGATAATCGCGTATGAATTTGACAACGCGGTGACGTAACACCATATTACGATTCATGCGTTCGCGGCGCAAATCAAGGTAACGATATTTGAGGCGCATATTTTCATCGGGCAGGTCGTTATCTCCACTGACCATGAAGGGCAGGGTCTTGGCGGGGTTCAGAACTTTCACCTCGCGCGCAATAATCTCGATCCCACCCGTTTCCATTTTGGGATTTTCCATGCCCGCGGGTCGTTTTTGTACAACGCCTTCAATCTGCAACACCCACTCAAAACGGACGCTTGCGGCGATATCGAGTGAATCTTTCGGAAGATCAGGATTCAACGTGATCTGCACCAGGCCATAGCGGTCGCGCAGATCCAGAAATGTCACCCCGCCGTGATCGCGGCGGCGGTGCACCCAGCCGGCGAGAGTCACTTGCTGACCCGCGTGGGATGCTCTCAGTTCACCACAGGTATGAGTTTTATACATAACGCGCCTCCGGTTCGGTATATGTCACTCTGAGGAAGCGAAGAGTCTCAAGCAACCTGAGCAACTCCCGTTAATTAGGGACTCTTCGGTCGCTATGCTCCCTCAGAGTGACATTTGTTGTAAATAAAATAAATCGCCCTTCGCGATGTGCGTCGGGCGATTGGATTTGACTTGTCCTATCCGTCAATCAGCAATGCTTCGCCCAACGATACAGGGATCGTTATTGTCGGTATTATCATTATTAGCGAAGTTCAGGTTGAATTTCATAATGGCGGCATTATAGCACAGACTTATCTTTCCAGCGCGGATTCTTGTGGATTTGCGGGATTGTAGTACACCATCATATTCGCGCCGAAGGGGTAACGTGCGACTGTGGCTTGCGCGTCGCCAATCACTCAGACGTTGAAGAATTGTTCGCCCGCTTTGATCGTCTGGCTTTGATACGCCTTTCCGTTCACTTCATATTGATAAACAACAACGGGATAAGTGGAATAACTTCTGCCTGACCTGCGTGATTGCACGCTGGACATCAGCACTGTCCCCATTGTGCTTGACCAGGATTGCGCGGCTTGCTTCGCGGCGCCGCCTTGCTGGCTGCGGCGATAGAGGAACATGCCGAGTCCGACCATGATGATAACAGGCACGATGATGGCGCAAAGCCCGCCGAACAAGCCGATTAGAATTGAAATGCCGGAAAGAATTTCCATTTATTCTCCTTTTATACGTTTACTAAAGAACCAGCCCAGCGCGCCAGCAAGCGCAAGACCGAATCCAAGATCCAAACTTAATGCAGAGGCATTAAAGATATGGCGATAAGCGAACCCGCCCTCTTCGTAAAAGCCAAGGGGCCAGCCGGCGCGGGCAATGTCGTCGGCGCAGGAGTCGCGCCCGAAGACGGCGGACAAGCCGCAGTCTGAGGAGAGATGCGCCGAGACCAGGTTGACGGCGAGGAAGAGGATGAGCCCAATCGTGAATCCAATTGCGAAGTGTCGAGTCATAAATGTTTGACCATAAATGGGAGATGTAGATATGGGTAATTTACGACTTCCATTTTAAACGAAGTTGTTGTATATTGGCTCTATCGCTTCCACCTGAATTTTGTCTAATAAGGAGAATAAAATGAATTACCGCATCATGTTTATCCTCAACGCGCTTGTTGCTCTTGTGTTTGGCGTTGGGTTCCTGATCGTCCCCAAACTGGCGCTCACCCAGTTTGGCGTTGAGACGAGGGTTCCTGAATTGTTGGTAGCGCGATTCTTTGGATCGGCAATGCTGACCATAGGATTGCTCTTGTGGTTTGCGAAAGATGTCACTGACGAAAGCGCGCAAAGAGGCATGGGGATCGCTTTGCTCGTTGGCTCTGTTGCAGGGTTGATCGTGACCATCATGGGGATGTTCGCGTCCAATGCTGTCATTCGTGCGAATGGATGGCTGGCGATCCTGCTTTACGTTCTCTTTGGTCTCGGATATGGATTTCTGGTGTTCATAAAACCCAGAATGGTACAGTGACATTCCGAATAATTTCAAACAACGCCCGTGCGCGCGCGTTTTGTTATTTCAAAACCTGAGCGCTCATCTCATCAAGTTTTGCGACTTCCTCATCTGTCAACTTCCAGCCGAGCGCCCCCGCGTTCTCTTGAGCCTGTTCCCCGTTCTTCGCGCCGGGAATGGGAAGCGCGCCCTTGCAGATCGTCCAGTTCAATGCCACTTGCGCGTTGGATTTGCCTCCATAATCCTGCCCGATCTCGGTCATCAATTTGAGCAGCGGTCCGATTTTGGGGAGCAGGCTCACGTAGGTTCCGGCGCGCGAGCCGGGCGGAGGGGAATCCGCGCTGTACTTTCCCGAGAGCAATCCTTTTTCAATGGGGCTGTAAGCGATCAGGCGAATCCCCAATTCCTTGCATCTCGCCAGCGTGCCGTTCTCTTCAACCGCTCGGTTGAGCAAACTATAATGAACCTGATTCGATGCCAGCGGAATATTATGACGCGCAAGCGTTGAATATGCAGCCAACATGCGGGATTGCCCGAAGTTTGAAACGCCGACTGTGCGCGCCATGCCGCTCTTTACGCACTCAACCAAACCTTCCATCAATGTGTCAGTGCTAATAAGTGGGCTGGGAAAGTGGATCTGGTACAAGTCCACGCTTTCCATGCCCAAACGCGCAAGGCTTCCTTTCAGGGCTTTCGGCAACGCGCCTTGGGTAAATCTCCACGGCCATGGGAAAAATTTGGTTGCAACCAGGACAGGCTGGTCGGTCTCTTTGAGAAAACGTCCGAGCAGGCGTTCGGAAAGTCCGTTCCCATAGAGTTCCGCAGTGTCAACAAAACGAATCCCCTCGTGAAGGGATGTTTGAAAAGCCTCGCGCACCTGCTCGGTCCCATAGCCATGACCATATTGCCAAACCACGCGGTCACCCCATTGCCAGGCGCCCAATCCCATTTCAATTGCGTGCAAAAACCTGGTCTCACCACTTATTTCAGTCAAGGCTTTCTCTCCGAAAAGAATTGGACGATTGTATCTTAAAATGGCTCTTTTATATATTCATTTTGTCCGCGACACGCTTTTCTGCAATTCACGGCAGTCGCAGACCGCCGTGCAGCAGGATCGCAAAAGATAGGTTAACTATTCATACGCCAGCGTGTCTCTCACAGTCAACCGCGATGCCCTCCTTGCAGGAAGCGCGCTGGCGATCGTCGCGAGGACCAGCGTAAAGATCAACCAGGCGATGATGCCAGTCACTCCGTATACATTCGGCAGGGGCGCAGTGGCAATTGCCATGCCTACGCCAAAAGTTAATACGCCCGTGATCGGAAAGGCCAGTAAAATGCTGATCAGCCAACTGATGATCCCAATCACCATGCCTTCAACGATGACGATGCTTTGAATGTCGCCATTGCTTGCGCCGATGGCGCGCATGACGCCGATCTCGCGCGTGCGTTCGAGCACGTTAATGCTCATTGTGCCAGCCAGCCCAAGCCCCCCGACGATTGCGATCAGGCTTGCCATCAGGAGCATAAAGTATACGAGAATATCCGTCTGCGATCTTTGGTCCTCGATAAATTTCGCGCCCAGCGTTGAGGAAGTGACTTGTACGCCGCGCGCTTCATATTGCGCCATCAACTGGTCGTTGATTTTCTTTTGCGCAGCGGCATCGTCGCGCGCTGTGGATGTCACGACTCGCAGGGAAAACACCTGCTCAGGCTGGTTAACGAGTTGGCTGATGTATTCATAATTGACATACAGCAACGGCGGGCTGACATTGCCTGCGATGCTATACGTCCCAATAATATACCATTGGGTTGGTTTGCCGTTTATTTCAATCGTGAGCCAGTCGCCGACTTTGAGATCGGGGAAGACGTTCAGCAGGTGATTTCCAATGACGATCGCGTTTTCGTCGCCAGTGGTCAGCCAGCGTCCCGATGTGATGACGGGATCTATCAATGTGGATGTGGAGGGCGGCGCAAAGAATACAATTTGCGTGCCTGTTTCGTCCTCTCCCATCTTGAGTGTGCCAGGATATTCGAGCCAGCCTTCCACGCTTTCCACGCCTGGGATGCTCTCGGCTATCGCTGCGACCTTGTCGAAGCGATAGGCATGCCCGAACGAAACGTTGATATCCGCTAGAAAATATCCCTGAATATCCAGCATCCATTTCTCAAAAGAAGCCCAAAGATTAAATACCGAGATAAATACCGCGCCGCCCATGACCAGCGTAAAGAGGGTCAATACCAGGCGCGTTTTGCGGCGCATGGCGTTGCGGAGCGAAATGCGGATCGGACGCGAGATCAGCAGGGAGTTTTTGTTGACCGAATCCGCTTTGGGTTTTGCGTTCCCGCCGAGACCGTAGTCGCTGATGGCTTCGCGTACGGTCACGCGCACGCTGTTATAAATTGGCAATATCGCCGCGATCAATGGCACAACCACGGCGACAATGATTTGCTGAACCAGTGTGGCAGTATATCCTTTAAATGGCGCGGGATTGATGTTTAAGTATTGCGCCATGCCGCCGCCGATGAATTGCGCCACGCTGTTCCCAAGTGGAATGGCGATCAGCAATGCGCCCAAACCAAAGCACATGATCAACACAACGTACATCCCAAAAATCTGGGATGTGCCGCCGCCTGTGGCTTTCATGATCCCAATCTGCCGTGTCTGTTGCGTCATCAACGCGGTGATGGTATTTCCGATCAAGAATCCGCTTAGCAAAACGGTCAAATAACCAAGCACACCCAGCATAAAGAAGACGCCCTGCGTAACGCTATAGGCAAAGTGATGTCCCGGTTCATTAACGAAAACAAAATTCACCGTCGCGCCGGCGCGTTTCATTCGGTCTGCGACAGCCTGCGCCACTGCGGTCACATGCTCCTGGTCTGTGGGATTCTCTGCCACACTTATCGCCAATGAGTTGTAAGTTGAAGAACCGCCAAGCCACCCCAGGGTTTCCGGCGTAACGTAGCCGTTAACCGTATTTGTGAGGTTATATGGAAAACCCGTCACATCGTGCATGTAGCCTGTGAGTTTTATTTCGCGGCGCTTGCCGTCATCCAGTTCGAGCAGGATCACATCACCGACTTTATATCCAAGTGAAGCCGCGGCATTATCCAGGATTGTTTCTTTATTTCCATACTTTGGCAGGTCCGTCTCGCCCAACAATGGCTTGAGCAAATTCACTGTGAGTTTCTTCGGGTCTTCGAGCGCGGTAAACTGAACGTCCACAAAGACGCCATCGGGTCTCACAATACGCGCGCTGATTGAACTGAAGCCCTCCACAGCATTTACGCCCGGGACACGGCGCGCCATCTCCACCATATCGTCGTCCAACGGGGAGGCAAACACCTGCCCCTCCGATGGATCCGCCGAGAGATAATCAATATCCATGCTTTCGGTCAGATACAGCGCCATGTTGCTGTTGAAGCCGACAGCGAACGCGCCGACCGCGATAGTGAGGATGGTGAGCGTGGTGCGCGTTTTATTTCCCCAGAAATCCGCCCAGACTTTTTTCCAGCGGCTGGCGATCATGAATTTTTTCCTCGCAACGCGATGTTCTGTTGTTTGCGTTCATCCGCAACTTGTAAGATGGCATCACGAGTAGCCTGCGATTCGCCGAGCAGTACGTTCAATGTATTAAAGTCAATAGCGAGGACCTCCACGGCGGTATGCTCGGAAGCGCGGGCGGATGCGCTGCGCTTCACCCCGTGAAGCAGTTGTATCTCGCCAAAATACTGTCCGGGCAAAAGCTGCGCGGCAATGACATCGGACTGGTTTGGGCGTTGAAGGACAATTTCCACCACGCCCTTTGAGACGACGTAGAAAGCGTTGCCGCTTGTGCCTTCCTTGAGGATCATCGCTCCCGCTTCGTATTGTTGCGGCTTTGCTTTACGCGTGGCTTGCAGTAACTGGTCCTGCGAGAGGGTCGGCATTGCCTTTGCCACGTATTCATTGACGATTTCACCATCGGCAATCAGAGCGGTGCGATGCGTGCGTTTCGCCAATCCGCTGTCGTGTGTGACGATGATGATCGTCTTGCCTTGCGCGACCAGATCGTTGAATAGCGCAAATACGGATTCGGCTGTCTTCGAGTCGAGGTTGCCCGTCGGTTCATCCGCGATGACAATGGGCGGGTCGTTTGCCAGCGCGCGCGCGATGGCGACGCGTTGCTGCTGTCCGCCGGAGAGAGCCGTCGGAAGCTTGTGCGCGTGGTCGGCGAGTTCCACCAATTCAAGCAGTTGCATGGCGCGCCCGCGTCGCTCATTCATCGGATACGTGCGACAGAAATCCATTGGCAACATGATGTTCTCAATCACCGAGATGATCGGCAACAGCTGGAAGAATTGGAACACAATGCCGAGATTGTTCCCGCGCCAGCGCGCCATTTTATTCTCGCCCATCTCATGCACTGCCGTGCCGTTGACGAACACCTCGCCGTTTGTGGGACGGTCAATACCGGTGATCATATTGAGCAGGGTGGACTTTCCACTGCCAGATTTGCCGATGATGCTGACAAACTCGCCGGCGTTGATTTGCAGGTCAATGCTTTTGAGCGCGGGGTAGTCGCCCACCGCTGTCTTGTAGAATTTATTGACCTCGCGCAGATCAATAATGGAATGACCATTGACTGCGCTTGTTTCCTGCGAGTCATTCGATTTGGTAAAAGGTAATTTAAGCATATGCGCTCCCTGTCCACCGCTGATAGGACAGAAGATGAAGGTGATTCCTATTTCTCAAATTTCACAATGGCAGTCATGCCCCAACGCAGGTCGGGATGCTCATCTGTCAGGGCGACGGTCACCTCATAAACCACGTCGCCCTGTTTTTCTTCGAAAGTCTGGCTGATTGATTTTATTTTTCCGTTCAAGGTCGCGTCGGGAATCGCATCAAATGTGATCGTGGCGGACTGGCCCTGTTCAATATTCACAACATCCAATTCGGTCAGGTCGGTTGTCTTCACGAGCCATTTCGAAAAATCTGCAACGGTCACCGCGATCTCACCCGCGTTGATGGAGTTGCCGGTTTTTGCATTCAGTTCGGCGATTACGCCGTCGAACGGGGCAATGACCGCAAAGGCGGCAACCCTGGCTTTCGCCGCATTCAGCCGCGCTTCGAGCACAGCCAGTTGATCCTTATCCGCGCCTTCCTTCATGCGTTCGTACGCGCGCTGGTCTTCCTCCAACTCAGCCTTTTTCAATGCCAGATCATTTTCGGCTTCGGTAATCCAATCTTTTGGGGCAGGACCTTTGAAATTCCTAAAATTGAACCTATACTCATACCCTCTTGATGATGGCACAAGAAACACGCGTGATTCAGATTGCGGAACTTTCTGCGAATTTTGCAGGAAGCGCAAATAATCATCCGCCTTATCGTATGCTTCCTGCTCATCCTTCATACGAATGACAACCTGAGCCAGTTCAGCGCCCGATGAGTTGAGCAGATCGTTCAATGCCTGCTGCGCAGTGACGAGTTCGAGCTGCGCGGCAGTGTAAGCCGTATCTGATTCACCGCCCAGGCGGACCAGGGGTTGTCCCTTTTTTACTTGCTGACCCTCGTCCACCAGTACCTCACTGACAATGCCGCTGGCAGTGAAAGCAATCTCGGCATACTGGATTGGTTCAACGCGCCCCTCCGCGATCAATGTATTGTCGGCGACGACAGTTGGGATTGGCGCCGTTTCAGTCGCCTGAGCTCCGGACGAAGAACAAGCCGCAAACAGCAGGCTTGTCAAAATGAATAACGAGACTACCTTTGTCTTCATGTGTGAATCCTTGCCTTTTCCTGAAAGATGGTTTATTTACATTATACGACTGACATTTGCTTAAGTTGCAATCATTTTTTATTTTAACAGCGCTGATACGAAGATTGTTGTAAATCCTCCCATGAAGCATATCCTAGAACATACATTCGGGTTATGAATCATGCAGGATCGGGCGTTCCGATCCATCTTTGCCAAAGGAGGCTGAAATGGATTTTAGTTCTATCAATTGGTTGGCTGTTGTTGCCTGCGTCGTAGTCAGTATGATTGTCGGGTCTCTCTGGTTTAATCCGAAGACGTTCTATCCTGCCTGGTGGAAGGCTATCGGAAGATCAGAAAATGATGTTCCGGGCATGCAAAATATGGGAATGGTTTGGGGTTTGACCGTGCTTGCCTCGTTCGTCCAGGCTGTGTTCATGGCTCTGATGGTCAATGCGATGGGAAGCATGACCGAGGGAGGCGCAACGCTCGGCTCCGGCGCTACCGCTGGGTTCCTGCTATGGCTAGGCTTTGTGGCGCCCTCGAGCCTGACGAACAAATTGTTCGCAAGTCAATTAAAAGCCTGGGTGATTGAAGTAGGCAACCATCTCGTCACTTTTGTTGCCATGGGCGCCATCCTGGGCTGGTGGCAGTAGCAGGAAAACATCCCGCAGGTTTCTTTCGACGACCAAATTAATCCCCTTCAACCTGCGGGACGATCCCTCGAAAATATTTGCTATAAAACTTTAAGACTTTAACTCTTGACATTGAATGAGAAGGCGGGAGTAAAATAGAACATACGTTCTAAAATAAGGAGGACGTATGTTAAATTCAAATCGTCAATTCTCCCTGGATTTGGAAACTCTGGTTGAACTCAAGATGCAAGATGCTTCGCTCCAACCCAAGTCCATACCTGCCGCGCCATCCTTGAGCCGAGTCCTGGCTGAAATCGGACCTCTGCCGCGCGAGGCTTTACTGCTCGGCGTCGCATCAGATGGATTACCTGTGCTGTTGAATCTGCATGACCCGTTCCCGGGGCCCATGCTTGTTCTCGGAGATGCAGGCGCAGGCAAAACGTCTTTCCTGCAAACTGCGGCGCGCGCTGTGATTCAATCACACAATGCCGATGATGTTCAATTCGGGGTGATAACAAATCATCCCGACGAATGGGAGAGTATCGAAGAAACTCCTCATCGTGTTGGAGTTTTCCCTTCTGATCACACCAGCGCACAGGATTTTATGCTTTCGCTTACATCGTGGGCGCACTCTAATAAGAACGCGCGTCAATCTGTGTTGTTGTTGATTGACGACCTTGAAACAATTGCAAGCCTTGATTTCGACGCGTTGCAAAATTTTCGCTGGTTGTTGCTGCGCGGTCCTGCGCGAAGAGTCTGGCCCATTATTACCCTCCATGCTGAAAGATACGGGCAGGTTATTTCATGGCTGCAAAACTTCCGCACCCGAATTTTTGGACGCATTGCGGATGGACGCGTGGCTGGCGCGCTGGGCGCGGACCAAACGTCAGCGTTGGATGCGCTTGAAGCGCGGATTCAGTTTTCCATGCGCGAGAACGGGAACTGGCTCCGATTCTGGCTCCCGAGTTTGTAGTCCGCATATCCAGATTGTGCTACAATCGAGTTGTTGGTTGCATGGTGAATGGTGGTCCGACAATCAGAGGGAATCGTTCCGCTTCTTGGCGCCTGGGTGTCTGTGATCCCTGGAGACATGCACAATTGATCCGTTTTGCCATGAGAGGCGTTTCGTCTCATGGCCCACACTCAGGAGATGAGAAGATCTATGGAAGCGAAACTGTATGTTGGCAATTTGCCCTTCACCATTGGTGACGCAGATCTGGAAAGCCTGTTCGCGCAAGCAGGCACCGTGAAGTCGGCGCAAGTGATCAAAGACCGCGCAAGCGGACGCTCGAAAGGTTTTGGCTTCGTCGAAATGTCCTCGCCTGATGAAGCCCAGGGCGCTATTACCATGTTCCATGGCAAGGATTACAGCGGCCGTGCGCTGACTGTGAACCTTGCGCGCCCACGCGAAGAACGCCCCGCTGGTTTTCGCAGCGGCGGCGGTCGCAGCAGGCAGGGGAGCGGCGGCGGCGAGCGCAGGCGCGATTACTAGATCGCATTCGGACGTTAAGCGTTTCTGAGCCAAATGGACAGCGCCAACCATTTGGCTCAATTTATTTATGTAAGCTCTCGCAGGGTCACAGACCCTGCGACTTCCATGTAATATGCGGCGGTCAAAGACTGCCTATAAGCAAGGTTGTTTAAGGATAAGTTATGTCTGATAAATTTATCATTCGAGAATATCGCGCGCAGGATTTCGACGCGGTGACGATCTTGTGGCGCATCTCGCGCGAAAAATCCCTGCCAGATTTTCAGCAGGAGAAGGGTCATTTCTTTTACCAGGATCAGGATTATTTTCGCAGTCGTGTTTTGAAGGATAATCGTGTTTGGGTCGTTGAAGTGGATCATCAGCCTGTCGCTTTCATGGCGATGAATAAGGATTTTGTCGACCAGTTATACATCCACCCTGATTTTCAGTGGCGCGGGATTGGGAAAGCCTTGCTTAACTTTGCAAGGGAACAATCGCCCCATCATCTTTGGCTTTACACATTGCAGGTTAACGTCAATGCGCGCGCATTCTATGAGAAAAACGGATTTGTGGCTGAGAGGTTTGGAGTCAGTCCGCCGCCCGAGAGCGAACCTGATGTGGAATACCATTGGAGGAGGAAATAATTCGGTAATAGGTGGTTGGGGAGGTCTTTACTATGGTCTTTGCAAAGTCGCTTGACAAAAACGCAGCATGTTACCCTGAGCGTAGCGAAGGGTCTCTACGACGGCTACGAGACTCTTCGGTCGGGAAAAACACGCTCCCTCATAGTGACATAAAGTGGATTTTGCAAAAGCCGTGAGGTCTTTACAATTCTCAATTTGCGAATAACGAATTACGATTTAGAATTCTCCTATGCGCCCCACTTACGTAGAAATCAATTTGCCTCAGCTGCGGAAAAATGTAGAAGCCATACGCGCGCATGTCGCTCCCGCAAAAGTAATGACGATGGTAAAGGCGAATGCCTACGGTCACGGTGTGGATGGTGTCGCGCCGTTCATAGAGCCGTATGTGGATTACTTTGGTGTTGCAATTCTTGAAGAGGGAATCCAGTTGCGCGAGTTGGGGATCACGAAACCAATCCTTGTTGCGGGCGGGACTCTGCCTGAACAAATCTCCGCGTTCATCGAACATGACTTGATCCTCAGCGTGTCGTCTCCTGAGTTGCTCGCCTCTGCCGAAGCCGCGGCTGAGTCCGCGAAAAAGAAATTGGTCGCGCACCTCAAAATTGATACTGGGATGGAAAGAGTCGGCGTTCACTATTATGAGGCTGAGTCTTTTCTTGAGCAATCTTTAAAACCTAAGCATGTTGAGGTTGAAGGCATATATACTCATCTCGCTAATTCTGAAGCGCGCGATCTAATCCACGCGCGGCTGCAACTGGAAAGATTTCAGGAAGTTTTGCGTTTTTATGAGAAGCGCGGTTTGCCTGCACCAATCAAACATATGGCGAACTCGGGTGCGGTCTTACAATACCCTGAAAGTTATTTGGATCTGGTGCGACCGGGTTTGATGTTCTATGGAGTCTATCCTGCTGGAGTTTCTCGCACCGTGGATCTTGCTCCCGCGCTCACATGGCGCTCGAAAGTGGCATACTCCAAGATCACACTGCCTGGGCACCCCGTCAGTTATGGGTCGCTATGGCAGGCTGAAGTGGAGACAAGAATCGTCACCATCCCGTGCGGCTACGCAGATGGCTATTTCCGTCGCATGACGAATCAAGCGCAGGTCATCGTCAACGGGAGGAAATATCCGCAAGTGGGCCGAATCTGCATGGATCAATTCATGGTCAATGTCGGCGATGATGAAGCGCAGGTCGGTGATGAAGTTATTTTGCTTGGCAGCGGAATTGGCGCGCATGATCTTGCCGAATGGACTGGCACGAACGAATATGAAGTGTTGACGAACATCAGCGCGCGTGTGCCGCGCGTTTACGTGATGGAGTGATGGTAGAATGGGGCGATTTGATAAGAGGTGAAGAGTGACAAAACTGATTCAGAAATATTGGGCGATAACGACAATAGCAGCTGTCATCGTCGCGCTCGACCAATGGACGAAATGGCTGGTGCGTGTCAACATCCCAATTGGCGAAACATGGCTGCCCGATGGGTTGGAATGGTTAAGTCCGTATGCGCGTATTGTGCATTGGTATAACACGGGCGCGGCATTCGGTATGTTCCAGAATGGAAGCATGGTCTTCACAGTGCTGGCTTTTATTGTGATTGCCGCGATCATTTATTACTATCCCCACGTGGAGAATGCCGATTGGTCATTACGCCTCGCCATGAGTATGCAGCTGGGGGGCGCAATCGGAAATCTGATTGATCGCCTCACATTGGGCAGGGTAACGGATTTTATTTCCGTTGGCACGTTCCCCGTCTTCAATGTTGCAGATGCGAGTATCAGCGTGGGCGCGGCTG
Source organism: uncultured Anaerolinea sp. (assembly GCA_964543585.1). Classification (GTDB taxonomy): domain Bacteria; phylum Chloroflexota; class Anaerolineae; order Anaerolineales; family Villigracilaceae; genus Defluviilinea. Next base: position 21,367 of record CAZIYY010000009.1, read on the forward strand.
TATTACTGCTGGGGGTATGGTTGATGGAGAGGAAGGAGAAGAGGGAAAAAGCAAATATGATCGCGTCTGATCAAACAGGTGAAACAACCAGTGAGTGACCACGTTTTGAATTTTCGGTTTGATAAAGAAACTCCTGAACGGCTCGATAAATTTCTTGTCGGGCAGTTGCCGGAGTTTTCGCGTTCGCGCATCCAGGGTTTGATCGCAGATGGATTTGTGGATGTGAACAATCACGCGGCGAAGAAGGCTGGTCAAACACTGGATAGCGGATCCAATGTGATGGTTCGGATTCCGCCGCCCGCGCCGACTGATATCATCCCTGAAGATATTCCGCTCGATATTCTCTTTGAAAATGATGATTTGCTTGTGGTCAACAAACCGGCGGGCATGGTGGTTCATCCCGCGTTGGGACATGCAAGCGGGACTTTAGTCAATGCAGTGATGGGATATGACCCTGACATCGAAGGCATCAGCGGCGAGGAGCGCCCTGGCGTTGTCCATCGCCTCGATAAAGAGACCTCAGGCTTGATCCTGCTTGCGAAGAACGAACGCGCCCACCGTTTGTTGCAGGACCAGTTCCGATTACGCAAAGTGGAAAAAACCTATCTCGCGCTCGTAGATGGCAAACCGCCGACACCCTCCGGTCGCGTGGAAGCGCATGTGGGGCGCGACCCGAGCCATCGTAAACGAATGGCAATTGTCCCTGAGAGCAGGGGCCGCGAAGCGATTTCGGAATATAAATCAGTTGAGAGTTTCAAGAGTCATACGCTTCTTGAGTTTCATCCGTTGACGGGACGCACGCACCAAATCAGGCTGCACAGCGCGTTTTTGGGATGTCCGATAGCGGGAGATAAAATTTATGGCAGAAAGAAATCTTCGATCGGAATTGAACGTCATTTTCTTCATGCTTATCGACTGAAAATTGTTTTGCCCGGAGAAAAGGCACCAAGAATCTTTGAAGCGCCATTGCCCGATGAACTTGTTGAAGTGTTGGGCACCTTGCGAAAGGAGAGTTGATTATGGAATACATAGACCTGCGTTCCGATACGGTCACGAAGCCTACACCCGAAATGCGAGAAGCGATGGCGGAAGCGGAAGTCGGTGACGATGTTTATGGCGACGACCCGACCGTCAACCGTCTCGAAGAAATGGCCGCGCAGATGATGGGCAAAGAGTCGGCGGTGTTCGTCCCGTCGGGGACAATGGGTAATCTCATCGCCTTGATTGTTCACTGTCAGCGTGGAGATGAGATCATTGTTGGGAATCAATCTCACATCTATTTGAATGAGGCGGGAGGCATGTCTGCGTTAGGCGGGATTCAGCCATATCCCCTTCGGAATCAACCAGATGGGACTCTTTCATTGGATGATATCCACGCCTCCATTCGTGATGAAGATGTGCATCATCCCATTACGCGTTTAATTTGCCTTGAGAATACTCAAAACTTATGCGGCGGCGTTGCTTTGACTCCCGACTACACGCGTCAAGTGGGGGAGTTGGCTCACAACAATAACCTGCAATTGCACGTTGACGGCGCGCGTATCTTCAATGCGGCTGTCGCTCAAAATGTTTCGGTTAACGAACTGGTTGAGCCTGCTGATTCCGTGATGTTTTGTTTGAGCAAGGGCCTGGCATCGCCGATTGGCTCGATGCTTGTGGGAACGCGTAAATTCATCGCACGCGCTCGTCATATCCGCAAGATGCTGGGCGGAGGCATGAGGCAGGTCGGGGTAGTTGCTGCGGCGGGGATCATATCATTGGAGAAAATGACGAAGCGCTTGGGAGAGGATCATGCCCGCGCGCGTAAACTCGCGGATGGGTTGCGAAAGATCAAAGGGATTGTTGTTGATGAGGGATTGCCCGGCTCCAACATGGTTTATTTCAACCTGTCGGATGATTTGATGATTGACCCAAAAATGATTGGCGAAAAGATGCTGAAATTGGGCGTATTGGTGGACGCATATGCCCGCCGTGTCCGCCTCGTGACGCACTACCAGATTGATGACAACGCAGTTGAAAAAGCAATATCTGCATTCCGTGATGTGGTGAATTAAGCAAACTGAGCAGGTTCGTCACCTGCTCAGTTTTTTTTATTCGGTTTGAATCTTTTCCCAATGACTTGCATCAGGCTCAACCTGATTTCTGCCGCGCTCTTTCGCAACGTATAAGCGGCGGTCTGCCAGGTCAATAAGCCGATAGATTTCATCAGCTTCATTCGGAAATACAGCGATTCCCTGACTGATGGTCGGGACTGGAACTGTTCTCTGTTCCCGATCTTCGACTCGCAAAGCCGCCATCGTTTGGCTGATCCGCTGTGCGATCTGCATGGCCTGCTCTCCTGTTGCGCCGGGCAGGGAAATAATAAACTCCTCGCCGCCCCAGCGCCCTACTGCATCCGCCTGTTTGATGTGTTGTTTGATGGCGCTGCAAAGTGAATTTAGAATTCGATCACCGACCAGGTGTCCAAACGTATCGTTGTATTGTTTGAAATAATCAATATCCAGCATAATCAGGCTGAGCGGGATATTTGTCTTTGAAGATTCATCTGCCTGTTCAGCGAGTCTCTTCAGGAAGTAGCCATGGTTGTAGACGCCCGTCATACTGTCTAGGCGCGTCTGCTCTTCAACTTGCGCGTGTCGGATAGTGTTGTCTAGAGCAAGCGTAACGTGTTGCGCGAGATTTGAAAGTAGTTCCATGTCCGCGCGGTCGAACGCGTTGGGTTCGTATGAGCCAAGCGCGATGACGCCCGTGATGTTTACTGCCTTGAGAGGCACGCCCATCCATGAAAGACTGGTTTTTTCCTTGCCGATCACGAAATTTTCCACACCGTCCAGTTCCACGTCCTCGCGCAGATCGGGCAGAAACAACTCCTTCTGATTCTTGATGATCCATCCTGATAGTGTCCCTTCAAGTGGCACTCGCGTCCCGTTAAAGTATTCCCCGTCATCGTAAAACAGGTCAAGGCGGATTTCATCGTCCTGAACGAGACCGATATAATAACTATCTGCTTCGAGCGCATCCTGGATGGCGGCGGTCAAAAGCGACATTGTCTGCTCGGTATCGAGCGACAACATGATTTTACGACTCACCTTGTTAATCGTTTCAAGCCGATGGATATGCTGTTGGGTGGTATCCTTGATGCGTACAATGGTTTCCATCACGATAATGGACACTACAAGCGGCATGAAGTACTCAAGGATATTTTCAGTTGTCGTAAGTTCCGGAAGCCTATTTGGCAGGCTCACTACTATGATCCCAAGAAGAGTGATGTAAGCGTGGTAGCGACCTGCGACAGTTGCGATCACCAACACGCCGAAAACGATTAGAAGATGTGAAAGTTCGCTTAAGCGATCGGGTAGAAGAAAGGGAAGTATTCCCAAGCCAATGCCACTTAAGATCGAATTCACCCATTCATAAAAACCCCGATATCTCGTCACGCGTGATACCAGCACATTGTTCATTAGCACGTAAGCCGCGCCGAATATCGAATATACGATCAAATGGATTTTTGGCGAAGGATGGTTGAAGATGCCATCCACGATCAAGCTGAGCAGGATACATATGGATGCGAGAGTGAGCGGCAGGACAAACCGCCGAATTTCAATCGGGGCAAAAGACGTGACCGGCTTCCTGTTTTTCATGCGCCTGTCTTTTCCGCCTCGGTGAATTCCTTGTAGGGGATTTCCGTCATCGCCTCAACAATTTCCGGGTCAAACAGGATGCTGGCCTGCTCCCGCAAATATTGAACCGCATCTTCTGCAGAGGATTTTTTGCGGTAACTGCGACTGCTAGTCAATGCATCGAACACGTCAGCAATCGCGAAAATGCGCGCCTGGATAGGAATATCCTTGCCTTTCAGCCCCATCGGATATCCACTGCCGTCCCAGCGTTCATGATGATAGCGGATTACCGGAAGAGTTTCCTGAAGAAACGGAATGCCCTCAACGATACGCGCGCCGATATCAGGGTGGACTCGCATGATCTTCCATTCGTTTTCAGTCAACTTGCCTGGTTTATGAAGGATCGTATCGCTGACGCCGATCTTGCCAATATCGTGGAGCAATGCGCCTCTTTCCAACGCCTTGAGTTGGTGACCGCTTAACCCGATTTCTTCCCCCAGCAAACAGGCAACGCGGCTGACGCGCATACTGTGACCTTCCGTTTCGCGGTCGCGCGCATCCAGCGCAGACATCAGCGCGGTCAGTGTACGGTCATAGGTGACTTCCAATTCGGCATACGCGGCTTCGATTTGCTTTGCCTGTTGGCGAAATTCTGAGAGCAGTATCGAACGTTCCAACGCAATAGCCGCCTGATTTGCCAGGGTCTGCATGTTCGCAAAGTTTTGGCCCCGGCTTTCGGGTATGCTCATCCATAGTGCTCCGTAGGTGCGCCCTCGCGTCAGAAGTGGATAGCAGACGAGCGAACCGTTTTCCACAGAAACAATAATGCTTTGCCCTGTCTGGATCGCCTGGTTGACTGTCTCCATCGGATGCTCGCGGCGCGTATGCAGTCCACTTGCGTCAATCTCCACTTCAGCCTCCACCTGCCCATCACGCGTTAATAGGACAATGCCCGTTTCCTTTGAGTTGGTCACCTTGTGAGCCGCCTGGGCAATTAGTTCAGCCGCGTTGCTCAACTCTTCCGCCTGGATTACGTCCACGCTCAACTGGTAGAGCATGGAGGTGGTGTTTAATGTATTGCGTAATTCCTGATAAAGCCAGGAACTTTCTATGGCGGCCGCGGCTTGTGATGAAAGTAGGTCGGCAAGCGATTCGTCATTCTCAGAAAAAAAGACACCCTCCTCTTTGCCGAACGCGAGGATGGCTCCAATGCTCAAACGATGCAGGCGGATGGGTATTGCAAGCACGCTGCGCAGGCCTGCATGATCAATTTCGAGTTTTTGGGAATTGGAATACTTTCGCAGGTCGCGAACCCGAAAGGGTTTAACAGCATTAAGAGCCGCTTGCATCATCGGGTCGCTAGAAGGATCTGCATCGAATGAGGCAAGCAATCTCGGCGCGTCACCGGCGGACGCCGTGCGCGAGAAATTTCCCTGTTGGTCGAGCAGTGTAACATAAACAAAGCGCGCTTCAAGTGTCTTGCGCGCAATCCCTGCGACTTCCTGCACGGCGGCTTGCGGGTCCAGCAAAGTTGCAAGTGAAATGCCTGCCTGGATCAATTCGGTCAATCGTTGTTGATAGCTTGAGCGATCCCAGGCGCGCATCAATTCCGAAGCGACACCCTCTGCAATTGCCGCGTCCAGGCTGCTAAAGGCGTAAATATTCTCGGACGAAATTTCGAGCACACCTTTTAGATGCCCGTGATGAAGGATGGGCACGCTGATGATCGAACGCGTAGTTTTATCATTATCAATGGAGAGAAAATCAGGGTCAAGCGACGAATCGTTTACGATCTGTGTTTTTTTGATTCTTTTCGTGCGACCCAGCAAGCCGCTGTTCGAGTCCTGCCGGTAGCCGGATGGGATGATCCCGCTCCCCATTTTTCCAGCCGCCGCAAGGACGACAAACTCCTGTTTCTCGGGTTCGTGCATCATCAAGGAAACCATTGAACAATTGATGGCCCGTTCAAGTGTGTTCACAGCCAGTTGCGCCGCAACAGGCGGATCAAGTTCCGCCTCCAACTGCTGGCTCAATTCGTTGAGCAATGTGAGTTGGGTTACGCGATATTTTTCAGCAGTTAATTGCCGCGTAAGCGAATTAATTTGCTCTTTTAGCGCGTCCAAATTTGTAGTGGGATCGTAACTGAAATCTGAATCAAGATCGTCGTTCCCAGTGAATTGGCCGTGCGTATCTTTCACAGGCGTTGCAGAAAGGAGCATTCCGTATGTTGTCAGGGTCGTGATCATGCCGCTGAAAAGGAATCCAGCCTCTTGTGTGTGCGCGCCGTCGCGCCCTAAAAGGAAAAATATTCCAGGCGCTGAAAATGCCTGGATTGCCAGCAAGGTCCCGTTGGCGCGCCATCCCATCGAATTTTTCCTGGAGAGGGAACGAATCGCCAAGATGAATAGAAACTGCGAGAACGCGAAAAGCGCCGCTCCAACAGCGACGCTTCCCCGAGACGGAAAATATTGGAAAAAGAAATCCAGCCTTGCTGGCGTGAGCAAAATTCCCTGCGCAAGTAACGATATGACCCCAGCAATAAGAAGATGGATTTTGTTGAATAAGGGTTTAGGCATACTGCTCATTCGGATAGCGCAAAGAGGCGCGCTTTTCCCGCAATTCTACTGCATGACCATTCACGCTTCACTTGGTTACCTTACAGCCTTGAAAGTATTTATCTGATATAATTTTTCCCGTCAAGGGAAACCACTCAGGGGCAGTGATCCTCCGAGAGTGTTTCTTAAGTAGTTGGGTAAGATTGGAGAATGACTAAATTCACCCGAACCTACCTAACCTCAAGTATACCGAACGGCTACTGATTGTGGACCTCTTTCCAAGCAATCATCTCGGACGTCCACGCAAATGGGAACTGTGGCAGATTATCAATGCGTTCCTCTATGTAGTCCGTACAGGGTGTCAATAACGCATGTTGACGAAAGATCTTCTCCTGTGGCAGACCGTGTACGGTTATTTTGGACGTTGGGAACGCATTGGTGAAGTGCTGTCAAGACAGTTCGTGCGAAAGCAGTCCGCAAACCAAAGCTGAGCGTTGCAATTATTGATAGCTACAGCGTGAAAACTTCCGAAGCGGAGAACAACGCGGCGTCGGGACGTAAATGCCGCATTATTGTAAACACTTTGGGCTTGCTTTTGATGGTTTTGGTGTATAGTGCCAGTATTCAAGTTTTTAGAAAAGTAACTTTCTATGACAACCTACATAACTCTCGAACAAATTGATCAAGCGGCGGATGCGGTCCGAGCGCGTACTTCTTATCGTCCGCGCGTTGGACTCATTCTCGGTTCCGGGCTAAACGACCTGGCTGCTTCCGTGCAAAAGGCGGATACCATCCCTTATGCTGACCTGCCCAACTGGCCCGTTTCGACGGTACAAGGGCATGCGGGTCGCCTTGTCATTGGGGAACTCGAAGGGCAGGTGGTGTTTGTCATGCAGGGACGAATTCACTTCTATGAAGGCTATGGCATGTCGCAGATCACTTTGCCGGTGCGCGTGATGACGAGGCTAGGACTTGAAATGTTATTCGTGACCAACGCGGCTGGAGGCGTGAACCCAGATTTTGTGCCAGGCGACGTGATGCTGATTACCGATAACCTGAATCTAATGGGCATGACAGGCGCCAACCCATTAATGGGTCCGAATATTGATGAGTTGGGTCCGCGCTTTCCTGATATGAGCCAGGCGTATGACCGCCAATTGATGGAAAGCGCGCGGCAGGCTGCAACCAAGGAAAACATTCAATTGCGCCAAGGCGTTTACTGCGGGTTGAGCGGGCCATCCTTTGAAGGTCCCGCTGACCTGCGTTTCCTGCGTATGGTGGGTGCGGATGCAGTGGGCATGTCCACGGTGCCGGAGGTGATCGTTGCGCATCACGGCGGTATGCGCGCGCTGGGTTTTTCAGGCATCAGCAACAAAGCCAACCTGGACGGCTCGACCATAACGACACATGAGGAAGTCATCGAAGCGGGTAAGGTTATCTCTCCAAAAATCGAAAAGATCATACGCGGCGTATTACGCTCTTTGTAAAGTGCAAGGCGGTATGGGTTCTGTTTATCGTTCTCTCGCGACCTATGAGCCACTAATCTACGTCGCGCTGGCAATCTGGGGATTGTTCGTATTCAGAAGCATATACCGAACGTGGCGTGAATGGCGGGATTCGGTCTATAGCCTGGAACGCGAGTTTGCGTTGAAGCGCTTGGGTCGAGTGACTGCCTTTGCGCTGCTCATTCTCGGGTTGGCGTTTGCCGAGTTTTTTATTGCCACGTTCGTCGCGCCATCCCTGCCTGCTTCCGATATTTTGGCGACCCCCACACTCGACCTGCTTGCCGCGCCGCCCAGTACCTTATCACCTGAAGACGCGACCCAAGCCGCATTGTCGCCTGTCTTATCGCCTGTTCCAAGCGGAATGAGTGGCTGTGTGCCGGACCAGATTATGATCACATCTCCCGAACCGGGCGATACTGTAAACGGAATTATTGAAATAGCCGGCACTGCCCAATCTCCCAATTTTGGATTTTACAAATATGAAGTTGCGCCTCTTGGCGCTCAAAACTGGGCGACGATTTCAGCAGAGCGCGAACCAAAACAAAACGAGCCGCTGGGCAATTGGAACACCTCTTCGCTTACAAATGGCGAATATTTTCTTCGCCTTGTCATTACGGATAATGTCGGCGAGTCGCTTGAGCCGTGTGTGATCGCAGTGCGCGTAGCGAATCAATAATACCTGTATACTCTCGCGGGGACTCCCCATTTGGGGATGATATGTGACCCTGCGTCCTTCTGAGAAATGTGGCGGTCACAGACTACCTTTGAGCGAAACTGAGTAACGGAGAAATTGTGCCTTCTTTCGAAATCCGTCCCACTGTTGCAACTGACATCCCTCTTTTGATGGCGATGGATCATTCCAGTTTGAGCGATTATGTCTGGCAGTTGGAGTTGCGCGGCGAGTCAAATCAAGTGACTGCGAATTTCCGCGAAGTGCGCCTGCCGCGCTCAATCGCAGTGAATTATCCGCGCAACCCGTTAGCGTTAGCCGATGAATGGACGCGCCGCGATCTTGCGCTGGCGGCTTTGTATGAAGGCCACCTGATTGGTTATCTCTGTGCCAAGGAAGATCGTGCCTCCGCGCTGGCGTGGGTGACGGATATTGTCGTCGCGCCCGACCGGAGGCGTCAGGGCGCCGCGTCCGCCCTTTTAACGGCGACTCAGGCATGGGCGTTGGAAAGAGGCGCCCATCGTCTTATCCTGGAAATGCAATCGAAAAATCAGGCCTGCATCCGCCTCGCGCAAAAGTTCGGATATGACTTCTGCGGGTATAATGACAAGTATTACCTGACGCAGGATGTAGCGTTGTTTTTTGGGAGAACGACAAAATAATTTTGGAAGGTCTGCATGTTTAATGGTTGGATGGAAGGTTTTCTGGCGGGACTTCAAACGATCAATAATATTCTAACCGCCGGGATTGCGATTACGGCGTTTTCCCTGTTCCTGTATGCCCTGTCATTCAATTTACGTGATCGTGTAGCGCGCTCTTTCGCGATCATCCTGCTATGTGTGGTTGTCGTCTTTACCACGGAAGCCTTACAAAACAAGACCGTGCCGCTCTGGGGAATTGAACTGTTGCTGCGCTTGCAATGGATTGGCATTATCTTTTTACCCCCGGCATATTTGCATCTTTCTGACGCGTTGCTTGTGACCGCGGGCAGGCCTTCGCGCGGGCGCAGGCGACTGGCTGTGCGTTTGATCTATGTAATGTCTGCCGGCTTTTTGGTGTTGCTCTGGCTAGGGTTGCTGGTCGGCGCGCTTGTAGCGGATGGCAGGCCCGCGCCGCATTTGCAACGCACCTCCTGGACTGATTTTTTTACCATTTATTACATTGGTATCATGATCTGGGCGGGGTATAACTTTGCGCGCGCCTACGCGCGCATGTTGACTCGCTCCGGTCAACGACGAATGCTCTATCTCATGGCGGGCGCGACGGCCCCCGCGCTTGGTTCATACCCGTACCTTTTGTTTGGTTCCAATATCGCGGCGGGAAATCCACTCTTTTTTTGGAGTGTCGCCTTTGTCATTAATTTGCTGGTTGCTGGGCTGGTGATCACCATGGCATACGCGGTCGCGTTCTTTGGCGTCTCGTGGCCCGACCGTGTGGTCAAGGCTCGCCTGTTTAAATGGCTCCTGCGCGGACCTGTGACTGCCTCGCTCGCGCTGACCATAATGACACTTGTGCGCCGCGCGGGCGAATTGTTCGGCGGCGAACCTTATTCAGGATTTGTGCCGCTTGTGATGGTGGCGACAGTTTTATTGTTCGAACATGCTGTGACGTTGTTTTCGCCTTTGTGGGAAAGAGCCTTGTTTATGGGCCGCGACCGAGGTGAAATACAACTCCTTCAAAACATCGAAGAAAGATTATTGACTCGTAGCGATTTGCATCAATTCCTTGATACCGTGCTCGCAGCAGTGCGCGACCATTTGCAATCCCCGTGCGCGTTTGTCGCTGCGCTGGATGGGGAAGAGTTGTCTCTCAACATTGTTGCCGGGAATCGCACCTTGCTCGAAAAGGAAAACCTGAATGAGGCCCTGCGGGTCGTCAACAATAACGGCGAAAGTGGCAGGCATGAATATGTTTGGGGCGATTTTTGGATATTGCCTCTTCATCAACGCAAATTGAACGGTGACCGCGATGAAGTGCCACCCCTGTTGGGTTTGCTTGGAATCGCACGCAAGGGAGATCATTTTATGGATAAGGATCAAGGTGATGCAGTTTGGCTGTTGGCGGACCGCGCCGCCCTGGCGCTCGAAGACCGCCAGTTACAACAGCGGGTCTTTCGTTCGCTGGAGGATCTGCAACCGCAAATTGACATGCTCCAGCGCATGCGCGCAATGGGTAGATATGATGCGCGCGCCAGCCTGCTTACGGAGCCTCTATCGGAAGAATCAGATTTGGTTGAGTGGGTAAAAGATGCGTTGACTCATTACTGGGGTGGTCCGAAACTCACAAACAGTCCGCTGATGAAGTTGAAGGTTGTCCAATTGCTTGCAGAAGAATATGAAGGAAATTCTCCCAACGCATTGCGCGCTTTGTTACGCAAAGCAGTTGATCAGATCAAACCTGAAGGCGACCGACGATTTACCAGCGAATGGATTCTTTATAACATTCTGGAGATGAAATTCATTGAGGGCCGCAAAGTGCGCGAAGTGGCAGGGAGGCTGGCAATGTCGGAAGCGGATTTATATCGCAAACAACGCGTTGCAGTGGAAGCGGTGGCGCGCGCCATACTCGATATGGAACAGAACGAAGGAATCAGGTAAGGAGGAATCCATGGATGTCAGGGACCATACAGAACGCCAGTACGAGGACATAATGCCAGCCATCGATGAGGGCTGGTGGGAGTCTCTTCTGGCGGAGGAGGAGAGGCAGCACGCGCCGCGTCCGCATCAACAAGCAGTGACAAAACCAAGACCTGCTCCGCAGGCGAAAACCGAAAATGCTCCAGAGGTCAAGCCTACTCAGGCGGAGGATGACGCTGTAACAAATCTAAATTCAAGCGAGCATCAAACCCGTGTGCTCATGGAACCCGGCAAACGCTCTGGCTTACTGCATGGTCTTCAAAAGGGCGCGCTTGTGAAAGGCGTTGTCACCAGCCTCACGGACTTCGGCGCGTTCGTTGACCTTGGCGGTGCGGAAGGGTTGATCCATATCTCTGAACTTTCGTGGGGACGCGTCTCTCATCCGAATCAGATCGTCAGGCTTGGTGAGCAGGTGGATGTTCAGGTATTGGAGATTTCCGAGGAGCGCAATCGAGTCGCCCTGAGTCTAAAGCGCATGAGTCAGAATCCATGGGAGCGCGCCGAATCGGATTTCGCAATAGATACTCTCCAACCTGCCGTCATTTCAAGCATATTGCCCTACGGCTCGTTCGCCCGCCTTGCATCGGGCGTGGAGGGTTTGATTCACATATCTAAAATGCCGCTAGGGGCAGGACAAACCCCGCGTGATATTCTTGAAGAGGGTCAGCAGGTTCAGGTGCGCGTGTTGTATATTGATCCCGTTCATCACCGCATAGGATTAAGTTTACAGACGAATCACTAATGCCCAATCGTTCCAAACCACAGCGCACGTACGAATCAGAATCGCAGGATGATTGGCTCGACCGTCTCGCGCGCTTCAACCAGCACTTCGGGCGCTTCGTCCGCGACGCGCTCGGCGTGTTGTTGATCGCCGCCGCGCTGATGTCCTTCCTCGCGCTTGGCGGTTATACCAGAGGCGCACTGCTGACTCCCTGGTCTGATCTGTTATCCCTGCAGTTTGGATGGGGCGCCTATCTAGCTGTCATCGCCATCGGTTACGTTGGATTTGCCCTGCTTCGGCGAGACAACCTGGCAATCGGATGGGGGCGACTCTTCGCGCTCGAACTCGCGGCTTTTCTGACCTTGGGCTTGCTCGCCGCTATCGGAGGCAATTCCCTGCTCCGTGCGGAAGCAGGCGCAGACGGCGGCCGCATCGGTTGGGGCCTGCTCAATCTGTTTCGGCGAGTTGGCGAGCTCTGGGGAACTCTTTTATTATTTGTTTTGTGGCTTCTTGCATCGCTGACTGGTTTTGGATTATGGGCAGTGCTTGAACGCTGGCTCTTAAAACTTGCGGATGAGAATCTGCCTATTGAAACGGTCATCCAGCCTGAGGTCCAGAAAGAAGCGCAGCCGGAAAGAAAGCCGCGCGAGCCTCGCAAGAAGTCCGCGCAGTTGCCGCCGGAATTCCGCAAGGACTTACGCGTTTCAGATCATCAGGATAAAAAGCCGTCTGCGCCGCGTGATCGCGATGAGCGCTTGCCTTCGCTCAATATTTTGCTGGCAGATCAGAATACGCGCCCCGATGAACGAACGATCAATCAGACCGCTGGCATGATCGAAAAGACGCTTGCCGAGTTTGGCATCGTTTCAACAGTGATCGGTTTTCGAGTCGGTCCCACGGTGACTCAGTTTGCAGTGCAACCCGGTTTTATGAAAAGACCCGGCACAACTGAGGAGGAGGCGCAACAGATCAAAGTGCGCGTCGCTCAGATTGCCTCTTTGCAAAAGGATTTGACTCTCGCGCTTTCGGCGGAACGACTGCGTATTGAAGCACCCGTACCAGGCAAGCCGTATGTTGGCATCGAAGTGCCGAACACGCACACCGCTGTCGTCCGGATGCGTTCCATTTTGGAGACGGACTCCTTTCATCGAATCGGCGCGCCGCTCGCAATGGCGCTGGGACGCGATGTTTCGGGACAGCCTGTGGTTGCGGACCTTGCGCGTATGCCGCACTTATTGATTGCAGGCGCGACGGGTTCTGGTAAATCGGTTTGTATCACTGCGCTTGCGGCGTGTCTTGCGATGAACAATTCGCCCGAAGATTTGCGCATGGTGATGATTGATTCGAAGATGGTCGAGTTGCTGCGCTTCAATGGATTGCCGCATCTTTATGGAAAAGTTGAAACCAATGTCGAACGAATTCTCGGCGTCTTGCGCTGGGTGGTCGTTGAAATGGAGCATCGTTATCGTCTGTTGGAAGGCGCGCACGCCCGAGATCTTGAAGCATACAATCGCAAACTCTCACGCAAGAAGGAGGGCAACCCGCTTCCGCGCATTGTCGTCCTAATTGATGAACTCGCAGACTTGATGATGTCCACGCCCGACCAGACGGAACATAACCTTGTCCGTCTCGCGCAGATGGCGCGCGCGACGGGAATCCATTTGATCGTCGCGACTCAACGACCCTCAACGGATGTGGTAACCGGCTTGATCAAAGCGAACTTTCCTTCACGTCTCGCATTCGCTGTTCCCTCGGGAGTGGATAGCCGCGTGATTCTCGATACTACGGGCGCGGAGAGTTTGTTAGGACGCGGCGATATGCTCTTCCTCAATCCCGAAGTGGGCAACCCCATCCGCGCGCAGGGTGTGATGATTACGGATATGGAAATCGAGCGACTCGTTTCGCATTGGCAAAAAGCGGCGGAGGTCTCCACGGATGCGGCGCCCTGGGAGAAGTTATTAACCGAACCTGACGAAAACGAAGATGAAGGACTCATCGAACAGGCAGTTGCGATTGTGCGCCAGAGCCAACGCGCCTCCGCCTCATTATTGCAGAGGCGATTGAGAATCGGATATCCACGCGCCGCGCGTCTGCTCGATCAACTTGAAGAGATGGAGATAGTGGGTCCATCTCAGGGCGGAGGAAAAGAGCGGAATGTCCTGATGGGTCCCATGGATGAGGATGATTTGGATGGTAAAAAATAAATTCATTAGACTTTATCGGTAATAAGGCAAAACCTTTTGTTGGACGCAGATGAACGCTGATTTTCACTGATTCAAAAGGAAAAAAAATCTGCGTTTTCAGCATGAATCAGCGTCCCGATTTAATTTCCGATAATGTCTATTACCCTTTTGCTGTTATCATTGCCCAGTATAAGTCTATGAGGCGCTAGATGGAAAAGACCGTCCAAGACAAAACTTCCAAGAAAACATTCAGTGATTACCTGCGTTTATGGTTCAAGTGGGTGCTGGACCCGCTCGCGGGATTCTTGATCCGCCTCGGCTTGACTCCAAACATGGTGACCATGTTAGGCTTAATTGGCAATTCCATCGGCGCGTATTATCTCTCGCGCGGCGAAATGCTGACAGGCGGAATTTATGTCCTGCTCATGACGCCCATTGACGCGTTGGATGGAACGATGGCACGCCTGCGCGGAGAATCAAGCGATTTCGGTGCGTTCGTTGATTCAGTCAGCGACCGATATTCCGAATTGATTATCTACGGCGGGCTTTTATATCATTTCCTGTATCTGGGTGAACCTTTGGGCGGGCTGCTCGTCTTCGGCGCGGCGGCGGGATCGGTGTTGGTGTCATATGTAAAGGCGCGCGCAGAAGCTTTGGGGTATGAGGCGAGCGGTGGGCTGCTCACTCGCGCCGAGCGTTATATTGTCCTTGCGCCATCGTTGGTCTTCAATCAACTTATCATAGGTCTCGCGATCATTGCCGTGTTCGCGAATATCACTGCCTTGCAGCGCATCTGGTACGTTCGTGTGCAGGCACACAGGCGCACGCGAAGATGAAGAAATAATTTTGGAGATACCGTATGCCTGAAGGGTTCCCAGTCGGTCCGTTGTTCATTCGATTCTATGGAATCATCCTCATGCTGGGCGCGGTGGCGGGCGCCTGGCTTGCCACGCTTGAAGCCAAACGGCGCGGTTATGAGCCTGAGATCGTCTGGGATTTACTTACCTACTTATTGATTGGAGGCATTATTGGCGCGCGGCTTTGGCACATCCTTACGCCGCCTCCGTCTTCGGGCATTACTGCAGGTTGGTATCTCACCCATCCGTTGGATGCGCTTGCAATCTGGAAGGGCGGGCTTGGGGTCCCAGGCACTGTCATCGGCGGAGTGATCGTTTTGTTTTTTTATGCCCGCAGGAATAAACTGAATTTCGCTGAATGGACGGATATAGGCTCGCCGAGTCTCGCGTTGGGGCAGGGAATTGGGCGCTGGGGAAATTTTTTCAACCAGGAACTCTACGGTGCGCCGACGAATCTGCCGTGGAAGATTCCCATTGATGAAAATCATCGATTGGCTGGTTATTCTGATACCCAGTATTACCATCCCTTGTTTTTCTATGAATCGCTTTGGAACTTCGCCAATATGTTCCTGCTCCTGTGGATTTCGCGTCGCTACTCGGATCGTTTAAAGCATGGCGATATTTTCCTCATATACCTGGTTGTTTACCCTGTCGGGCGCTTCTTTCTTGACTTTTTGCGGCTCGACGCTTCGATGGTCGGCGGCATCAACATCAACCAGACGATCATGGCTGTTGTGGCGATTTGCTGCGCGGGGGCTTTGTATTTGCGGCATCGTAAGGCTGAACTTGCCTAAACGGTGATAAGATTTTCAGGGTGACTGTTGTATGATTGACCATAAGATTGTCTATGCTATGCTGTAATAGTTTTAGTCGGATAGGAAATTATGATCGAAACAAATGACCTAAGTAAACAATTCAATAATGAATTCTGGGCCGTGGATGGCGTGACGTTGTGCGTCCAGCCTGGGCAAATCCTGGCATTGCTGGGGCAGAACGGCGCGGGCAAGACCACGACCGTCCGCATGCTCACTGCGCTATTGAGTCCGACGCGCGGCTGGGCGCGCGTTGGCGGGTATGACATTACGAAGAATCCGCAGGAAGTGCGTTCCAATGTTGGGGTGCTGACGGAACAGCACGGGCTTTACATGCGCATGACGGGCGAAGAGTATCTTGATTTCTATGGCGAGGTTTATGGGCTTGAACAAAAGACAAGAAAATCACGCAGCGATTACCTGTTGGAATATTTTGGTCTTGCAGAAGCGGCGCGCAGGCGTTCCGGCGAATATTCAAAAGGCATGAAGCAGAAACTTGCCCTGGCGCGCGCCTTGATGCACGACCCCTCCGTGCTGCTGCTCGATGAACCGACCTCCGCAATGGATCCCGAGTCCGCTCAATTAGTGCGAAATGAAATCTCGCGTTTGCGTTCATCGCAACGGACGATCATCATTTGCACGCATAATCTGGCGGAGGCTGAAGCGTTGGCTGATCGGATCGCGATCATTTATCGCGGAAAAATTTTATTGAACGGCACATTGGACGAATTGAAGCGCGATGTGCTGGGGCCCGTTGAATATGAAGCGAGGTTCGCCGAGGACTTCGACGCGGGTGACCTGGATTTGCCTCAAGGGGTGACTCTGGCGTCTCGAAGCGCGACCAGCCTCAAGTTCCGGATTGAGGCGCCGCAGGTTGTCAATCCAAAACTCGTGCATACGCTGACGTCCCGCAACGCGCCGCTAGTTTCGTTCCAGGAAGTCCCAAGAAAACTGGAGCAGGTTTATCTCAAGACGATGGCGGACGCGCAGGGGGTGGCTTATGCAGCGTAACTTCAACGTGATCTGGATGGTGGCGCGGCGCGAATTCATTGACCAGTTCCGCGATTGGCGGATCATTGTGCCGATGTTGCTGCTGGTGACGCTGTTCCCATTCATCGCGGATGATACGACTCGGCAGGCTATAAGTTTTATGAACCGTTTTGGCGGTGACCTGATCTTGGATAACCTTGTGCCGTTCGTGGTGCTGGTGATTGGGTTCTTCCCGTTATCGTTCACATTGATCATCGCGCTTGAGTCGTTTGTCGGTGAGAAGGAACGGGGGACGATTGAGCCGCTTTTGAGTTCGCCGCTTGAAGACAGGCATATGTATTTAGGGAAATTGCTGGTCGGAATCACGACCCCGCTTGTGTTCAGTTACGCTTCCATTGGAATTTACCTGATACTGGTCTCGCGCCGCGCCGTGGAATTCCCGAGCGCATATATGCTGGCGTTGATCTTATTGCTTACTTTCGCTCATGCGGTGTTGATGGTCAGTTCTGCGATTGTGATCTCCGTGCAGGCAACCACCATTCGCGCCGCGAATTTGCTGGCTTCCTTCGTGGTTGTGCCGGTGGCGTTCCTTTTGCAGGGCGAGACAGTTTTGATCTTCTGGGGCAACGAAGATGTATTGTGGTATGCGATTGTAGGAGTCACTCTGCTGGCTGGGTTGCTGGTCCGTTTGGGGCTGGCGCATTTCCGCCGCGAATACCTGCTTGGACGCGAGATTGATACGCTTAATTTCAAATGGATGTGGCGCGCGTTTCGCAGCCGCTTTGCGGGCGAGGCAAAGTCAATAGCCGAATGGTATCGCAAAGAACTTCCAGCCACGCTGCGTCAACTGCGGCAGCCTTTGATGGTCGTCGTTGGTCTCGCGCTGGTTGCGGGGATTGTGAGTTATATGTGGGTGGTTATGAATGTGCCAGCTTATTTTGATCTCACCCCCGACCGTATCACCGAGATCAGGACATTTGTGGCAGGCAATCTGACCAATTTGGACACGCTGGGACAGCGGCTCCCCGCGCCAGTTCTGTTCTACCACAATGCGCGTACAACAGTTGCGCTTCTTCTCCTCGGATTGGTCTCTTTTGGCACCCTGGGGTTGACGTTGTTTATCGTCAATATTGCGCTTGTTGGAGGGGTGTTGGGCGCGACAAGTTTGGTTGGCTTTTCGCCCTGGTTAGTATTTGCAGTGGGGGTTTTGCCTCACGGGATTTTTGAATTATCGGCGGTGTTTCTTGCGACTGCCGCCATGCTCAAGACAGGCGCTCAACTGGTAACCCCGCAAGCCGATAAAAGTTTGGGAGAGATGTTGCTTGTCTCGCTGGCAGATTGGTTCAGGGTCTTTGTTGGCATTACCCTTCCTTTCCTTGCGATTGCGGCGGTGATCGAAGTTTACATAACGCCCATACTGATCAAGCTGGCATTTCCGTATTTATAAAAAGAGGATATAGTGCCAAAAGTCATCATTCTTGGTTCATCCAACGCAGTTCCATCCAAAGACCATGAGAACACCCACCTGGTTATTATTGGCGAGGAGCGTACCATCCTGGTGGATTGTGTAAGCACCCCAGTTGTTCGTTTGGAACAGGCAGGTGTGGATTTCAACGATCTGACGGATATTGTCATCACGCACTTCCACCCCGATCATGTTTCGGGAATCCCGCTTCTTCTCATGGACATGTGGCTGATGGGGCGCACGAAGCCGCTCAACATCTATGGTTTGCATTACACCATGGATCGGCTCGAAGACCTGATGGGCTTCTACGGCTGGGCGGAATGGCCAAATTTCTTCTCTGTAGGCTTTTATCGCCTGCCCGAAGTTGAAATGGCGCACGTGCTGGATTCTCCTGAATTCAAAATATATTCATCCCCCGTGCATCACATGATCCCCACGATCGGTCTGCGCGTGGAATGTAAGAAGTCAAACAAAGTCCTGGTATATTCCTGCGATACCGAACCATGCGAACAAACGGTTCGGCTCGCCAACGGGGTGGACATCCTCATCCACGAAGCGGCTGGCGCGACCTTTGGACATTCCTCAGCCGAGCAAGCCGGCGAGATCGCCGCAAAAGCCGAAGTCGGCAAACTTTATCTTATCCACTATCCCACGGGACGATTTGCAAAAGGCGACATTGCGGCCGAAGCCAGCAAAACATATAAAGGCGAGATCATCGTCGCCAAGGATTTCATGACGATAGATATTTAAAAAATCCCCCTCTCCCAAAATGGGAGAGGGGTTAGGGGTGAGGGAAAAACTACCAGCCGCTGATATACGGCTCCCACTCGTTGTATTCGTTTAGATGCCTGCCAAAGATATACATCGCGCTGGCGGGCGGTTCCTTTGGAATATGGAGCAAATGCATGTGCGCTTCATCAACTTTTCGCCCGCCTTTGCGATGATTGCAGTGTGGGCAAGCCGCCACCACGTTCGTCCACACGTGCTCGCCGCCAAGATGACGCGGCATCACGTGGTCAACAGTCAACCCGCCTTCGCGCTTTCCGCAATACTGACAGGTATAATTGTCGCGGCGAAATACCTCGCGGCGGGTCAACTTGACGTGAGGACGCGGCCGATGCACCTGAGCCTCCAGTCGAATGACCGAAGGACGCGGGAGCATCTCCCTAACCGTTCGAATATGCCCGCGCCCGTTCACGATCATACCGGCTTTGCCCGCAAGCAGCAAACCGACAGCCCTGCGCGTCGTACAAATATTGATCGGTTCAAAATTGGCGTTTAGCACCAGCACCGGCTCGTGCATACAGCCTCCATAATAGGCACGATTATACTGCTGATTTTTTGAATTCGTAAAACAGGCTTTTGATAATGTCATGAACTTGTCATAGGAGTTGGCATGAAAGTCTTGATCGCGGGCGGCTCAGGCTTCCTGGGAACAGCCCTCATAAACTCCCTCAAACGCGATGATCATGAAGCGCTTATCCTCACCCGCCGCGCGCCGAAACATTCCAACCAAATCCAATGGGATGGAAAAACGACAGGCGGATGGGGGCACATTGTCAACGAGGCGGACGCGGTAGTCCACTTAACAGGTTACGGATTGGAACATTGGCCCTGGACAAAACGTCAGAAACAGAAGTTCATCAACTCTCGCGTCATTCCCGGACTTGCGCTTGCCTC
>CAZIYY010000009.1:41070-50677 GCA_964543585.1 uncultured Anaerolinea sp.
TATAAAAGACTCTTCGCGCCGCCCGCGCGTTTTTCTGCAAGCCTCCGGCGTCAACCGTTATGGCTTGCGCGGCGATAGTATCGCGGACGAATCCACGCCTGCCGCGGACGATTTCCTGGCGCAACTCACCGTCCCATGGGAAGAAGCGACAGAATCCATTGAAGAACTTGGCGTTCGCCGAGTCATTACTCGAAACGCAGTTGTACTTGCAAAGTACGGAGGATTATTCCCGCTGATGGCGTTGCCTGCGCGATTATTCTTTGGAGGCAACTTTGGAAATGGCAAACAGGCCATGCCTTGGATTCACATCGCCGACTACACTGCCGCATTTCGTTTTTTGCTTGAGAACGAAAACGCGCACGGGGCGTATAATTTGATCTCGCCCATGCCAACTTCGAGCGAAGATTTTCTGCGCGCCATCGCGAAAACCCTGCATCGCCCGTT
The DNA here is from genome assembly GCA_964543585.1 of uncultured Anaerolinea sp. Taxonomy (GTDB): domain Bacteria; phylum Chloroflexota; class Anaerolineae; order Anaerolineales; family Villigracilaceae; genus Defluviilinea. The sequence goes on from CAZIYY010000009.1 coordinate 41,515, forward strand.
CTGGTTTCATCTCCCGAAGGCTTTGTTGCAACTAACAATGGGTGAGATGAACGTCCTGCTTACCGAAGGACGTTATTCCCAGCCAAAGCGTTTGCTCGAACTTGGATACAAATTTCAGTTCGCAAAACTTGAAGACGCGCTGAAAGATGTCCTGCAATAAATGATGCAACGCAAGATGGCGTCTTGCGCCACAACCTATTAAACTACTCAGGAGACCTAAATGAGAAAAATAATATTTGCCCTTACCTTGATCCTACTTCTTGCCTGCGAGCCCTTGGGTGCGCCGTCAGATGTTTCATCTGGACCCACCGCCTACATTGACCCATCCTATCCAACCATTGAATCAGCCCCAGTGACATCAAGCCAGTTGACGAGCGGAATCGAGGTCCGCGCGGATAGAGCCTGGCGCGACGGCAAACAAGTCAATGTTGACGTGTGCTTTACGTTGATTGATGGATCCGACTGGTCCATATGGGGCGCAACCCTGCAATATGCCGATGTGACAATCTTCGACTTCGGTTCAACCATGCTTAGTTTAAGGGAACCTGTGGAAGGTCAGGCAGGGATGCGCTGTGATACGCTTTCATTCTCCAACGTCCCGCCCGACGCGGATTTGTCAGCCGTGACGATTACCATTGACGCAATCGCCGCGCCGCCGCGCGCGGAGGATTACTGCGCGATCTATATGCCCAAGATACAGCAAACGCTCGACGAACGCGGCGTAGCCATCACACTTGCCTGCGCGGATGTCAATGGCGTGCAGACAATGCAGATCGTAAGCCGACCAGATACAATGTCGCAGGAAGAGGCGGAGCAGATCGTCTACAGCGACGAGTTTTACACGGTCAAAGGTCCCTGGTCGTTCACCTTCAATCTTGGTTAGTGATGTTGTATAATTGGCGCATGTTTGATATGAAGTCAGTCGGAAAGTATTATTACACCTGCCTGTGATCTTTGCGATGGTGTAATTGAACGCGCCCACCATTGCGGGCGCGTTTTTATTTGTAAATTTTGGAGTGGTGGAGTTCGCTCCATCTCATCAGCAAGCTGATGGATTCCAGAGGAGGTTCATGTGAATATCGAAGAACAAGTTGAATTACTGATGCAAGGCACTGAGTATGGCGACGAGGAATTGAAGAAAGCGATGACCGACGAATTGCGCCAGCGTTTGGCGGACGCCCAAAAAGAGGCAAGACCTTTGCGCGTATATTGCGGCTTCGATCCGACTTCAACCGATTTGCATCTGGGGCATACCATACCCATGCATAAGTTGCGCCAGTTCCAGGATTTGGGCCATGAAGTGACATTCCTCATCGGCAGTTACACCGCGCTCGTTGGCGATCCTTCGGATAGGAACAGGGCGCGTCCCATTCTCACGCAGGAGCAGGTGGCTGAAAACTCGAAGACCTACGCCGAACAGGCTATTCGGGTGCTTGATCGTGAGAAGACGAAGATTCGTTACAACGGCGAGTGGTTGAGCGAGTTGTCTCTTGTTGATTTGATTCGGCTGGGACAAAATTTCACCGTGCAACAATTTTTGGCGCGCGAGAATTTTGCCAAACGCCTGGAAAAAGGCGAAGCCATTTACCTGCACGAAACATTTTACGCTTTGATGCAGGGCTACGACGCGGTCGCCCTGCAGACCGACGTGCAAGTGGGCGGAACGGACCAGTTGTTCAATATCATCGTTGCGGGTCGCAAATTACAGGAGGCGCTTGGGCAAAAGCCGTTGGTTGGGATCATCACTGGAATCCTGCCAGGCACGGATGGTGTCCAACGCATGTCCAAATCCACCGGCAATATCGTACCTATCTACTCGGGCGCGGAGGATATGTACGGCAAGTTAATGTCGATCCCTGATTTTGTTATGGGCAAGTACATGCGCCTAGCCACGCGTTGGAATCCGCATGAGATTGATGTGTTTGAAAAAGGCTTGGAATCAGGCAAAATGCATCCGCGTGATGCGAAGATGAAATTGGCGCGCGAGATTGTGACCATTTTCTATGGAGAAGTAGATGCAAAGTCGGCGGAAGAGGCGTTTGTCAAAATGTTCCGGCAGAAGGAAGTCCCCGATGAAATGCCCGAATACAAGTTGGAGTCTGGTGAATCTATATTAGATGTGATCCTTGCCGCGAAAATGGCTTCAAGCAAAAGTGAGGCGCGGCGGCTATTCGATCAGAAAGGCGTGCGGCTGAATGGTGAGACGCTCGAGCGCGGCGATATTCCCTTTCCTCATAGTGGCATTCTGCAGGTCGGGAAGCGCAAATTCCTGCGGGTGAAATGATGCTCATAAATGGGTCTCTCTATCCCGCGTCTGATTCGTCTTCCGCGATCATTCTGAGAAATACTTCCACGACCATTGGGTCAAGGTGACTCCCCGCAATTTCCGTGAGATATTCGATCACCTTATCCTTCGGCCATCGCTTACGATAGGGACGATCTGAAAGCAGCGCATCCCAGATATCCACTACTGAGAAGATGCGCGCCGCGAGTGGAATTTGTTCGCCTTTCAGTCCGCGCGGGTAGCCGCTACCATCCCAGTGCTCGTGATGGCAATAGGGAATATCCAATGCTCCGTGCAAATAGGATATTGGGGAAAGAAGATTATAGGCATAGATTGGATGCTGGCGCATTTCTCCCCATTCGCCCTCGGTAAGTTGGCCCGTTTTCTTGAGGATATTATCGGGAACGCCCATTTTGCCAATATCGTGCAGTAATACGCCGCGGTGAATATTTACCATTTCGTTTTCGCTGATCGCCATATACTTTGCAAGACGTAACGTTAACTCAGTGACGCGGCGTGTGTGGCCTTCCGTCTCCCTATCGCGCAGTTCGAGCGCGCGCGCCCAGCCTTCCAGCGTAGTGTCGTAAGCTTGGATCAGTTCCTGGTTCGAGCGTTGCAGGTTTTCGAATAGTTGGGAATTGTCGATTGCAATAGCGGCCTGGCCAGCCAGCGTATGCAGGAATTCCATCCAATCCGGAGTCGGCAGTAGCGGAGAACGATGGAATACCTCAAATACTCCCTTGATTTGTCCTTTCACGATCAATGGGATGCCAATATAAGTCACAAACCCTTCGCGCTTTAGCAGGGGTTCGTCTTTGATTTCAGGCGAATTTTGCAGGTCGGTAATATGAAAAGTTTTCTGCCTGATGATGATCCGTCCGGCAAGTCCTTCGCCAATCCTCATCTGCGGGCGGGTGGGGGAGGGGGATTGGAACCCGGAACCGCTGAGGTAGGTGATGCTTTGAAGATCCGGGTGATAGAGGATTATATCAACGGCGTTCACGCCCAAATGTTTGATGGTTTGATCCATCAAAATGTTCAGGGTCAGGCGCAGGTCGAAGGAGGAAGCGATGGCGGTATCAATGTCGCGTAATGTTGTCAGCCTTCGTATCTGTTCCTGGTTGTGCTCAAATAGTTGGGCGCGGTGGATCGAGTTACCGGCAATCTCAGCCAGCGTGTTGAGCAGGCCAATCTGGTCGCCAATCTGGCGGCCCTTTTCCATGGCGATGATGACGACCCCGATTGTTCCCGCCGTTGATTGAATTGGGATGCTGGCTCCGCCCATTCCCGGCGGCGTGATCTCCAGGTTTTCTTTATTTGCCAATGGGTCGCTGATAAATTCAGCGGAAACATGCGCATTGCCTGACCGGAAAGTATGACCAACAATACTGCCCCCGCCCGTTTCATAAGCCTTGTTCTTAAAGCTGGCGGGCGCTCCTTTCGCGACCCGTTGAACCAGCCTATCCTCAGCCGAATCATAGAGCCAGATTGCGCCATGCTCCGTTTTGATAAGATTTAGGGTTTCGTTGAGTAAAAGTTCCAGCATGTTATCAACAGATTGCGTCGTCCGCAAGGATGCGGAAAGGCGGTTGATGGTTTCCAGTTCACTTAAGCGGCGCTGTGTCTCGTCGTACAGTCGCGCGTTTTCAATGCCGGCCGCCGCCTGGTTTGCAAATGCCATGGCGGTTTCAGCAATCTCTTCCAGGTATGCCCCTGCCTCATAGCTATCCAAAGTAATACAACCAATAACCCTGCCTCGATTCAAAAGTGGGGTTGCCATCCAGCCATGAATCTGGGAGGTACTACCCCAGTTCTTGAAACGCGGATCTTTCTGCGCGTCACGAATAATGATGGGGCGTCGGTTTTCCCTTACTTGTTCAAATAGTTCATCATTGGCTCGGAATTTGTGATTGATCAATTTTTCAGAGTCAACAAATCCCTGACAGTATGCCAGTCTCAGCCAATCGCCTTCATGGAGAAATACGCTTGCATTATCGTAATGGATCACCTGTTTCAACGCTTTTAGAATGTCGACCATCACACGATCCAGGTCAAGCGTGGATGATATGGCTGTCGCGGCTTGCCTTAAGTTTTCCGCTTCCTGGCGGCGTTGTTGTTCTTTTTTGAAGAGACGAAGTTTTTCAATGGCCGTACCGAGTCCTCCGGCGATGGTATTAAGCAACCTTTCGTCGCTCTCGCTGAATGCATTTTCCTTCCTGCTTTCCACATTCAAGACGCCGATGATGCGCTCGTTTACCCGGATTGGAATGCACAATTCCGAACGTATCCCGGATGCTATTTCGATATAGTCTGAAACCTGTGATACATCACTGATCCTTACGGTTTTTCCCAGCGACACAGCCTTTCCTGTAACTCCCTGCGTGATGGGATAGCCCTGCCTCCAATTGGAAATATCTGCTCCGAGATAGGAAGAGTGCGGAATGAGAGTGTCCCCTTTGTCGTTCAATTGAAGAACTCCGCATACCTCCGGATAAACCTGCCCCGTGATTTTTGTGATCCTTTCGATGATCTCATCTTCAGAATAGCTTTCTGTACCAGCGATAGCGATGGAATGCAGGACCGACAATTCCTTCAATTGTCTTTGCAGAGCCCCCTGCGTTTTCTTTTGTTCGGTTACCTCATAAAACATGGCCAGTATGCAAGATTGCCCGCCTAGTTCGATCGGTTCATAATATGCCAGAGTGTCTTTCGGTCCATTCGGAACATTTGTGTATTGAATCTCAATTCCCTGCAATTTCCCTTGTTCCTTCAATCGGCGAACAAAGGATTCTCTGTCCTGCCCGCGTTGCCAAAAACCCAATTCCACGGATGTGCGCCCAAGCAAACTTTCAAGCGATATCCCAATCAAATTTAGAAATGCGCGGTTTGCGTCGATAAACCTCCCATCTTGAAGCACGACGACACAAGTGGCGATGGGAGATGCGTGAAAAACGCGGCGGAATCGTTCTTCACTTTCTTGTATTGTTGCCTGAGTCTCCTTCTCCTTCGTAATATCAAGCAGGATGCCCTGCCAATAGAGCGGATTTCCATCCTTGTCGCGAATGAGATTTGTGTCTTCCTTGATCCAGACCGCGCGCCCGTCCCGCCTGATCAGACGATATTCTTCCTGAAAGCGCATCCCTTTCTTGTGTGTTCTTTCCTCCGCCTCCATGATTCGTTCCCGGTCATCGGGATGCAAGGAGTTGATCCATATATCAGGATCGGCGCGCCATTCATCGGATGTGTAGCCCGTCAGTTCCTCGATGCGCGGACTCATGTAAAGAGTGGTTTCCGCATCGTCTATGTGATCTATAAATACGACTGCTGAGATTTGTTCAACAAGGGACTGGTACTTGATCTCGGCTTCGCGTAAAGCCGCCTGTTCGCGCAAGAGACGATTCTGCGCAACCGCATTGCTGATGACAACCGGCAGGCGATGCAAATAATCACTTTGCTTCACAAGATAATCTGCCGCGCCTGATTTGAGCGCCTCGACCGCAACCTCCTGGTCCCCCTGTCCCGTCACGAGAACAACCGCTGGAGGCGAATTGCGCTCACGCACCCTTTTTAGCAAATCCAAACCTGTTCCATCAGGCAGACGCAAGTCGCTCAAAACAAGATCCATATCTGGTTCTGCATCGAGAAGATTTAGCGCATCCTTGATCGTTTCCGCGTGAAACAGTGTGAACTGGGCATGGATGTTTTCATCCAGGGTTCGTTGTGTGAGTTCCACGTGCGCAATTTCATCTTCCACATACAAGATTTTCATAATACCCATCCACTGACGCAGGAAAAAACGAGCTGATCAATTTTCGACTTGGGAATAAAGTAAAGCCATTGGACTTTATCGGTAATAAGTCAAAGTCATTGATTTGGACGCAGATGAACGCTGATTTCGCTGATAAAAAAGACAAAATCTGCGTTTCTCTGCGTGAATCAGCGTCCCGAAATAATTTCCGATAATGTCTATTATATAACAAAGTTTGATTTGAAGAAGAATATGATAAATAAAAAAGACGCCTTGCGGCGTCGATCCATCGTAAATCCAAAATCTCTAATCGTAAATTGAGAGAGGCGTCGACGGGATTTGACCCCCTGTTCAGGGGATGAAAGGGCATATACAAAAGATCGTGAACAAACTGATCAAATAAATGCGCCACGTCTTTGAAGCGAAAACTTCCTTGGCGCCTTCATCAAAGCGATCAGGTCTTTTGTTGCGCCTTCTCTTGTACTTTCTCGGACAATCTGTGATAGTAGAGCATGGTCAACAAAATGGACTGACGATCTGCATTGTCTTGCAAGTCGAGCATTAGTTTTACCCACATGCTCAATGCGATGGATACAAACCCCGTTCCTGTCAAAACAAAAAAGAAGGAAGTAATGGCACAATGAATAGCAAAATTAAAGAACTGCAATTCGAGCAACGCTTCGTTCTGGAGATTTGCTAATACAGCTTGCAGACTAATCAAAAAAGAGCCAAGTGTGGAGATGGCTCCTATCAAACCAATGACCATGAACAACCATCCTGAAACTCGAAGAGTGATCCTGATGTATTCGAGCAAAGGATAGGATTTAAAACTCGGCAAATTATTGTTTGCTAATCGAGTCCATTGATCGAGCGGTGTTTGCCTGTTTCCTAAACTTGCCATGAGGCGTCGACGGGATTTGAACCCGTGGTGAGGGTTTTGCAGACCCTTGCCTTACCACTTGGCCACGACGCCATTTAGAAAAAGCAAGAGCGGGCGATGGGATTCGAACCCACGACCTTCTCCTTGGCAAGGAGACGTACTACCACTGTACTACGCCCGCAATTTTCTGGCTAAACTTTCAGCCGAGAGTGCCGAGACACAGAATCGAACTGTGGACACCGCGATTTTCAGTCGCGTGCTCTACCAACTGAGCTATCTCGGCCAGATGTTTTGTTGTTAAGCGTGCGGAATTTTACTTTGGGATATAGGGATTGTCAAGCAAAGGAGAATTCATCGCGCTGAACGGAGCGCAGCGGCGACGAAGCGCATGCTTCTCACTTGACCTCAACCTGCTTCCACACTACAATCTTCGTCCACACTGAAAAGGAATCACGGACTTGTCATTCTGAGCGAAGCGAAGAATCTCTAACACGACGAGCGAGACTCTTCGGTCGTGGCGCTAAGGCGCTACTCCCTCAGAGTGACATAACACTAAACTTATGTTTGAAAACCTCACCTCACGACTGAATCAAGTATTCGATCAACTCCGCAAACGCGGCAAACTCTCCGAAGCGGATGTGGACGCGGCGATGCGCGAGGTGCGTCTTGCCCTGCTCGAAGCGGACGTGCATTTTAGCGTTGTCAAAACATTTATTGCGCGCGTGCGCGAACGCGCGATTGGCGCGGAAGTATCGAAGGCCTTGAATCCCGGTCAGCAGGTTATTAAGATCGTCAACGAAGAATTGATCCAAACATTGGGTGAGCCTGCGCCGCTCGCTTTTAGAGGTCCCAAACCGCATGTGATTATGCTGGTCGGTTTACAAGGTGCGGGCAAAACGACTCATGCAGGCAAACTCGCGCGTATGTTGCGTGCAAAAGGGGAGCGGGTGATGCTCGTCGCTGGTGACCCGTATCGTCCTGCGGCGGTGATGCAGTTACAGCAACTCGGCGAACGGATCGATGTCCCGGTTGAGTCAGACTTGAACGTCACGCCGCCTGAACTCGTAAAGCGCGCCTTCGACAAAGCTGAAAAGGGTGGATTCGGCGTCATGATCGTGGATACAGCCGGTCGGTCGCAGCTGGATGCGGAACTGATGAACGAGTTGAAGTCCATCGTGGCGAAAGTCCCGCCTGTGGAAACGTTGCTCGTGGTCGACTCGATGATCGGTCAGGAAGCGTTGAACATCGCGCAGGGATTTCGCGATAATGTTTCGATCACCGGCTTGATCTTCACAAAAATGGACGGTGACGCGCGCGGCGGCGCCGCGATCTCTGTCCGTTCAGTGACGGGTGTGCCGATCAAGTTTATCGGTACGGGCGAAAAGCTGGATGCGTTGGAAGCGTATGACCCCGCGCGCATGTCGTCGCGCATTTTGGGCATGGGCGACATGATCGGTTTGATCGAAAAAGCCGAAGCGATGTTCGACCAACAGACCGCGCAAAAGTCCGCCGAGCGCATGATGCAGGGACAGTTCTCGCTCGAAGACTGGCTCGACCAAATGAAGCAAATGAAGAAGATGGGTCCGCTGGCGCAGATCATGGATATGTTGCCTGGTCAGATGGGACAGGCTGCGCGTCAGGTCGACCCGAAGGACATCGAGAAGAATTTTAAATCCAGTGAGGCGATCATCCATTCGATGACGTTGAAGGAACGCCGCGACCCTGACATTTTGAACGCCTCACGCCGACGGCGTATCGCCGCTGGCTCTGGCATGGAAGTGCAGGACGTGAACCGCCTGATCAAGCAGTTCCGCGAAGCGCAGAAGTTGATGAAGATGATGCAGAAGAGTGGGGGTAGAGGATTGGGTAAGTTGTTTGGGTAATTATTGGATTTGAGTTGTAATAGCGTAGTTGTATAAAAATCGCATAATTCGTATGTTATGTATATAAAATCTATAAATCTAAGAAACACTTTTTCATTTGGAGATGATGGTACCTCTGAACTTAAGGGCTTAAAACCTATAAATCTATTTATTGGAAAGAATGGATCGGGGAAAACAAATATTGTTCGTGCATTGTTAAAAATGCCTATCGGTGCAATCCCTTTAGGCGACATAGTGAATGGGAATGAAGTGATTCCGACGAACGATAATAAAAGAATTTTTATGGGTATTCAAGGAGAACAAAACCATTTTACTATAGTGGATAAGGAAAATTAGACACGAAAGCGGGCATAATTGAGGTGCATTTT
>CAZIYY010000010.1:0-11249 GCA_964543585.1 uncultured Anaerolinea sp.
TTTTTGCTTCTTCTTTCTTTCCACCTCACTTTGCTAAAAAGCCAAAGTCGAGGCTCTTATTTTCCGAATACTCGATTCTTACGAATCAAACTCACCGATCTGATTACCATTCAACAATACGAAATAATGTCCGCCTAGGAAACTGCCGAGGTTGAGGCTGGCTTGCAAGGGAGTCGCCAGCGCCATCAACGCGCAGGGTTTATCCTTTTCAGCCACTGCGTACGCCTTCAAATTGATATGGTTATCCGCGTTGGGTGCGCTGATTTCCACGCGCAGTTGATAACATGGCGTCGGCTGAAAATAAGCGAATTGCACCATCAATTGCGGCGGCTGGGACTTTGCCAGGAATACCGCCGACGAGTCGATGGTGATGTCGCCGTACATCAGGTCGCTGTCACCGGCTTGAGGCGCATATGGGTTATCGCCCTGGAATACAGGCGTCTTCGTGGCTTTCGGTCCGCAAGCGGTGAGCAATGCGAGGGCGAGTGCAAACAACAATATTTTTCTAAATGGTTTCATTCTGATTTCCTTTGATTTCTTTATTGGACCTCTTGCATAAGTAAGTACAATCAGCCACAGAGCACGCAGAGACCTTTGAGAAAAAGCTCTTAAAACTCGTTTTCTCTGTGATCTCCCCTGGCACCGCCCGCCAGGGCAGGTGTGTGGCAAAGAAGACTTTCGCAAGAGGTTTATTGTAGACGATGCCCGCATCGGTTTGTTCCAACTTACACTCCAACAGCCTGTGAAGGTTGACAACTGCATGGGCTGCCCTGCGGATCAACGCCACGCCTGAATCGGATCCTTGCTTTAAACTCGTAGGAGCAGTTGCGCGGTGCTGACCCTGTGCATATACACAAAGAAGCGCTCAAAGATCAATGATAAAGTGAAATGCGGGAAAATATTACGCGTGCGGGAGTAAAATTTCTGTAATTGAAATGTACTGCTTGCCGCCCGTATCGCTCGTTATACTAGGCGGCATGAATGAAGAGAAATTCAGCCGATACGAGATCATGGAACAACTGGGGGAGGGGGGAATGGCTACGGTCTATCGCGCGTACGATCCGCTGTTCGAACGGGAGGTCGCGCTCAAAATCCTCAAACGTGAACTGCTCAACGATATTCAGGTGCGCGAACGCTTCGAGCGCGAGACAAAGATCATCGCAAAACTCGAACACGCGGCGATTGTCCCGGTCTATGATGTCGGGCACGATAACGACCAGTTGTTTTTTGTGATGCGTTACATGACCGGCGGTTCGCTCTCCGACCGCATCAAGCAGGGGGCGATGCCGCTCGGCGCAGTCACACACATCCTCCAGCGCATTGGCGCCGCGCTCGATTATGCCCACGCCAAGGGCATCGTCCACCGCGACTTGAAACCGGGCAATATCCTTTTCGACGAATCCAACAATGCATTCATCTCCGATTTTGGCATCGCCAAATTGGCGCATTCATCCATCAAACTGACCGGCTCCGGGATCATCGGCACACCTACTTATATGAGCCCTGAACAGGCGCAGGGAGATGAAGTGGACGGGCGCAGTGATATTTATTCGCTGGGCGTCATCCTGTTCGAAATGCTGTGCGGCAAAACGCCTTTCGAAGCCACCACACCTTTGGGGATGGCATTCAAGCATGCAGCCGATCCGGTCCCGCATATCCTTGAAATCAATCCGAATCTGCCTGCTGGCATTGATGCGGTTCTTGAAAAAACTTTGGCAAAGAATCCTGACGAGCGTTACCAGTCCGGCAGCGGGTTCGCAGACACTTTCATTACCGCGCTCTCCGAGCCGGTAACGCCCAATGCAGACGTCCCCACATTGCCCCCGTCAATTGCCGCGCCCAAGCCAAAAACCATTCCGCGTTTTGGGATGCTTGGCGGATTCATCATTTTGACTCTCGCCGCGTTCGCCATTTGGGGATACCCGCGATTCGCCGCGTCAGTCACCCCAACGCTCGGGCCTGCCACCGTTACCCCCACGCTTTCCGCCCCTACAACTTTGCCCATAGCGACCACCAGACCCACTGAGGTGATTACACCGACAACTCCTCCCGACCCAGGCATCGGCGGCGCAAACAAAATCGCGCTCACTTCAAACAACGAAGTTTTTCTGATGGACATGGACGGGAGTCACATCAGGCAAATGACCAATACCAGCCTGCCCAAGTTCGATTTGCAATGGCTTCCAAACGGGAGCGAACTCTTGTATGGTGAAGAGAACTGCGTTTACAAAATAAATGTGGATTCGTCCCAGACCCAATCGCAGGAAATTGCCTGTTTCACCGATGCCAACTTTGACGGCTTCCGCGTCTCGCCGGATGGGAAGCAGGTCGCCATCAGCATTGAGCGCCGCCTGCTTGTTCTTCCATTTGATCTCCAGATGCTTTCAACCGTCAACTCAGCCTTTGAACTCCAGGGATTGAAAGACCTCTGCCTCGATTACGCCGAAGTTGCGGTGAAAAGTGCCCGCTGGTCCGCAGACGGACAGGGGCTGGCAATCATGTACCAGAGTGTGGTTGGCTCGCGCCTTGGAGATACCATCCGTGTAATGCAGGTGGATTTGGAACGCTGTCAGGCAGTTGACCCGTTGACCCTGGACGAATTCCCCGCCAAACGATTCCTTCCCGACGGCTACGAAAGGTTTCCCATATTGCCCTCCTATGACTGGGACAGCGGTCAGCGATTCTTGCTCAATTCCTTCAAACGCAATGTTGGTTATGGCGAATTATATTTATATGATACATCCACAACGACCGTACGCAAGATCAATCCGGTGGACGGTGTTTGCTGTTACGGCAGCGCGGCCTTCAGCCCGGATGGAACCTACATGCTGTTGGTGTTTCAGGATGAACGCGACGGCGCGGATAGCAAAACGCAGTTATATTACATCCCCGTCGATCAGATCGGAACTGGAACAACATTAATCCCCTTCAGACTACCTGTCGGCTTATTCAAGGATCTGCGCGAGAACATCCTGCTCGCCCTGCGCCCGTCAGCGCCCTAATGTGTCCAGCGTGAAAGCCTGATAGATATATGCCGCTGTTCCCGCACAGGTTATAGGCAACAACGACAGGTCTCACCCACAATAACCAAGAAGGCCGGTTGAGAAGCCTGGTCTTTTGCTAAAGAGAGTCTGATCAGAAGTGCTATAATAATTTTATCCTTCACCTATTGGAGTCCTCATGCCTGTCGTCCTTCGCGTGAATGGTTACAAATTCTTTTTCTATGAAGCGGACGTAGCCAACGAGCCTCCTCATGTTCATGTTGGCAAAGATGGAAACGAAGCAAAATTCTGGCTCGACCCTGTAAAGGTCGCCCGCGAAGGCAGGTTCAGAAAAAGCGACTTGCGCGATATCGAACGTATTATTGAAGATAATCTGAAATTTCTCTTGAATACATGGAAAGAGGAGAAAAGCAAGCATGTTAACGGTTAAAGCAAAAATCCCCGCACATGCGGACTATGAACCTATCCTCCCACTGGCTATCCCTGACTTGAAGGAAGTGAGGTCATTTGCCAATCACCTCCACTCGCTTGGCAAACACTGGCAGGGAGAAATTTTCAGCTGGCAAGCGGAATACACCCCCGAAAGCGACAAGAAGCCCGAAGATTCAAAAATGACCTTCACCCCCGCCGATTTCTGGATTGGTGAAAGCGGCATCTGGTTCTTTTCGCTGATGTGGGAACATGGCAAGGACAAAAACCCCGTTGAGTTTTTGGATGACCGCGGGCTTGTGAAATAGATTCCCAAAGACCTGACACCTATTTTTTGCCCAAATTAGGCTACATCTCATCGCGAAGCTGTCAAATTCGGGACACGGGTGCTACGGATTTCACGGACCAACACGGAAAAACCTTAGAAAATCCGCGAAATCCGTCCAATCCGTGTTCAAAAAGGTTTTCAAAGAGCCAATCACGCAATGACTTGTCGGTTATTTTGCACAAAATTTAGGTGACATGTCTCCACGAAAGTCTGGCGGACTCGCGCCAATGTCCACGCACAGATTATGGTTAACAGCGGCGCGCATGAGACATGTCAGGCCTCACCCACAATCACCAAAAAGACCAGGTTGAGAAGACGGGTCTTTTGATATACCCAATTTACGGAATTGCAGGACACGTATTCACATGCAGATACTTCTGACATTCTTCCGTTGTTAGCTCGCGCGTGATGCGGGATTTCGCGATCTCGATCAATTCTTCAATATCTAACTCATACACACGGACAGTACGGTCTCGCCCCACTGAGACGACGCGCGTACCGTCGGGACTGAAAGCAACTTGATACACCGCGCCTGTGTTGCCATAGAGGGTAAGAGGTTCAGGAACTTGCTCGCCCGCTTTTGGCAACTTCCAAACCTTCACGGTTCGATCAACGCTCGATGTTGCTAAATACTGACCATCAGGACTGAAAGCAACGCCGAAGGTGGGACCTGTATGCCCGATCAGGCTAAAAATTTCAGCACCCGTTTCAGAATCCCATACCTTGATTGTGGCGTCATTACCTGAAGTGGCAACCCACTTGCCATCGGGACTATAAGCAATACCGTTGAGGGCTGACCCTTCGCCGTGCCCGCTGAACGTCACGAGTTTCTTGCCGGTGGTTGCATCCCAAATATGTGCGCCATCGTCGCTGGCGGATGCGATATGCTTGCCATCAGGACTGAAGGCAATCCGCCCATTGTACCCAGAACCAGTTGGGAATTGGATAAGCAGCTTGCCATTGCTGCTGTTATAGATTCCTATATCGGCATCTGCGCTGCCCACTGCGATCTGCGTCCCATCCGGGCTGAAGGCTACATCATTCCCTGCACTGTCGGTGTGAGCCAGCGAGATAATTTCGGTGCCGCTGGTGGCATCAACAATTTTCGTTGTGTTGAGGTCATTAAAAACCAGCCGTTTGCCGTCGGGACTATAACTAACACCTCCAGCCAGCGCATTTCCCCCACTATTCATACTATCAATCATTTCTGTAAGTGGGATGGTCAGCAATTCCTCGCCACTGACTGCATCCCAGACTCTGACCGTGCCATCATAACCCAAAGTTGCCAATTGTTTTCCATCCGGGCGATACGCGACGCTGCGTACACGGTTCGTATGCCCGGCGAGATTCAGCCAATCGCTGCCGGCTAGAGGGGATACATCCCAAACCTTGACCGTTCCGTCCCGGCTGGCGGTGTACAGCTTATTTCCATCCGGACTAAAAGCTACATTTTCGACGCCGCTGGTATGTCCTGAGAGTGTAAGCAATGCTTTGCCAGTTTCAGCATCCCAGAGTTTGGTCGCTCCATCTTCGCTGGTGCTGGCAAGTTGAGTTCCATCAGGGCTGTAGACCACACCGTTGAGATAGCTCGCATGTCCAAAGAACGTGAGCAGATGTTGGCCCGTAGCGGCATCCCAAATCTTTAGGGTGGTATCAAATTCACCGGTAGCCAGACGCGTTCCATCCGGGCTGACAGCGATTGCATCAAGACCGCCTTCCCCATCAAAAGTAAACGATTGCCTGCCGGTGGCAACATCCCAGGCAATGCCGACGCCATCGGCATCACAGCCTGTATAGAGGCGGCTTCCGTCTGGGCTGAATGCCAGAGTAGCGACGCTGTTTTCATGGCCAGTGAAAGTCATCAGATCTTTGCCGGTTGCGGCATCCCAAAGTTTCGCGGTTGTATCCCAACTGCCGGTGGCAATATGCGTTCCGTCCGGACTGAAGATCGCCGCCGTGACCTCATCAGTATGCCCACTAAGGGTGAGTAGTTCTTCACCGGTATCAACATCCCAGACCTTTACCTGATGGTCACCAGCTGGCGCAACCAGTCGCTTTCCATCGGGGCTGAAACTGATAAAGCGCAGAACATTCTGTTCAGTCAGTCCGGTTGGAATGGATATTAATTCCTTGTCAGAGGCGGCGTCCCAGATTTTTATGGTTCCATCATCGCTGAGAGTTGCCAGCCGTTTTCCATCGGGACTGGCGACGACTGAACCCACCATGCTCGTAGCTCCGTGCAAAGTAGCCAGTACGTGTGAAGATTGAATCGAACGATGGAGTGCATCCTGTGCTTCAATCAGAACGGGCTGTCCATCCTTGATGCTTATTTCGACTGCTTGTAAAGAAAGCAGGATGCTTCGCTCTGGATCAACCGATAAGTTGTTAACTGCTGATGCAGATAATTCACGCTCGAAGGCGACTTGCTGTTCATCCTGTGCGGTCTTTGCGTTCACGGTGGCTTGCCTGCTGAAGACAATTGCCACACCTGCCAGCACAATAGCCAGCGCAAACGCACCGGCCAGAAAGATAGCTCGGCGGCGTAATTGTTTTGCAGTGCGATGTTCTGTCGCTGCCAGTTTTTGAGCAGCCTCCAGTTCGCGCTGACGTTGCGCCTCGCGCTCCAAGGCATCATGCTGTTCCTGTTCGATAGAGGCTGCAAGAAAGGCGCGTTCTGACTCATTCAACCGCTCTTCATTCGTGGATGCCCATTCGCGCGCCTGCGCCAGACGCGCGCCGCGATACAACTCGGCTGGATCATATCCACGTGCCTCCCATTCGTGCACCGAATCTGTAAGATGACGATGCAACTGCAAACCCTCTCGATCCTGCGTCAGCCATTCGTGGAGTCTTTGCCATTCACGGATCAACGCCTCATGTGCCACCTCAGCGCTATCCTCATTTAACGTAATCAGCCGCGCCTCTGCCAACGTGTTCAACACTGTGCGCAACTGAGTCGCTTCTTCTGATTGACGCACCAATTCGGTCAAGGCGGCGCGGCGACGCGTATCTTCTGTGCCTTCGCCCAATTCTGTCAGTCGTAAAAAGACATCCCGCGCAAGTTCTTGTTGTTGCTGATTCAATTGATCTGTGAAAACACTCTCGGCCGTTTCTGCGATGGCACTGCGGACACCACCGGATGCACGATACCCATCTAATGTAAATGTTCGTCCGCGTCGGCGTTCCCACGTGGCAAGCAGCGCATGAGAAAGCAGCGGCAACGCGCCAGGTTCGGGTTCGCTTGTGCCCTGTGCGCCAATATCTTGTAACAACACGTCGACGAGTCCCGGTTCGAATTCCCAGCCGCCACGTTTGGCAGGTTCCTCGATGGCGCGGCGTAATTCTTCAATGGTCATCTGCCCAATGTATTCCTGCTCAGCGGCAACCGCATTGCGCAATAACGGATACTGCGCACAGTGCGAATAAAAATCCGCGCGCAGGGCAATCACGACAGTGGTGCAGCCCTCACCCCAACCCCTCTCCCGCTGGGAGAGGGGCGAAGGGATGAGGGCTGCCATTTCCAATAATTTTTCAATAAATGCCACGCGTTCAGTTTCATCGTGACATAACGTAAATGTTTCTTCAAATTGATCCACCAGGATAAGAACACGGTCAGACTCCGCCTGTGCCTGATTCGAATCAAGTTGCATTTCCAACGCCTTGAGCGGATTAGCGCCGGGTGTGAACACATGGGTATCCCAACCTGAACTTTTCAGCGCGGCCACCAGCCCGGCACGCACCAGCGATGACTTGCCGCTGCCCGATGCACCGACGACTGCCAAAAAGCGAGTAGACGCGTCCGAAGCAAGATCAGTGATTCGGTCGGTCAGATGCGCGGTGAGAACTTCGCGTCCGAAAAATAAATCCGCATCTGATTCATCGAAAAACAAAAGCCCTTTATACGGAGCAAAGCCAGGCGTGGGTGCATCCTCCTGTTTCGCGGATTTTGCCATCTCCAGGAAGCGCGCAATGAGTTCGGGTTCGTCTTCAAGATGCAGGGCGGGGATAAAGAGCGCCTTGAGCGCGGTGAGATCCGGCTTGCGTTGATTCTTTTCGAGCCGCCCGATTTGCGCTTCGCTATAACCAACGGTGATGGAGAGTTCAAGTTGGGTGAGACGTTCGCGGCGGCGAAGATATTTCAATAATTCACCAAAGGTTTGAAATGAGTCTGGAGAGAAAGGTTGATTAGGCATGGAGCTCCTGATGATGGCTGTTTGTAACCTTCTTTCATTGTATGTCCTTGCAGATTCAAAATCAATGGTTGCGGGCATCAGTTTCTCACTTTGGCGGGAAATGTCAGGTTTTTTGCAAAGCGAAATGCTACGATGCGAGCGTAAGAAAAATTATTTCAACTCAAGGAGAAAAAAATGAACACACGAAAATTGCTCGTTTCAGTATTGATGCTCGTAAGTGTATTGCTCTCGGCTTGCGCGCCAGCAGCAACGGCAACGCAAGCGCCAACATCGCTTCCGCCAACCGCTGTGCCTTCTGCGACGCAAGCCAGCAACGATTTTACTTTGGCGGGAGACCCTATCCCTGATAAGTATCTAAGTGTTGACTACCTTACCGGTGAGGGAAAGCAAGTTCTGGCATTAAGCTTACGCCCCTCAAGTGATGCAATCTGTCAGGAAATGAACACTCAGGGAAACTGCTTCACGATTTTGCTGCCAAACAAACTCAATGATCCAGGCGTACGTGGACCTGCGGCTTTGGTCAACGGCCTGATTGCCTTGAAATTCCAACTGTGCCCGTATTGTGCGTCGGATGAGATCGGTGGTATAGAATACTTCGAGCCAAAGGAGGATGGTGGAGTTCTGGTCGGAGTCAAATGCGAAACCAAAACAGGTGACACATGCAATTTTGATGTGGGAAGCACCTGGAAATCAGCGGCGCAACAGACAAATGCTCCGGTGATCATTGAGCATAAGATCCCAACGTTTGCTGCGCATGCAGGCGGTATCAAGGTGGGACCTGATGGCGCACTATGGTTCGTTGAGACGACAGCACAGCAGATTGGGCGTATCAGTCCGGATGGAGTAGTCACTGAGTTCCCTCTTGAAGAAGGAGGCATCGCTGAAGCTCAGGGATTCATCGCAGTGGGTCCAGATGGCGCGCTCTGGTTCAACATGGATGATGCCAATCAATTGGGACGGATCACACCCACTGGTGAAATCACACAATTCGATCTGCCTGATGGGCTTTCCCCGATCCGTGAATTGGTCACTGGACCCGACGGCGCCCTATGGGTAACATCACGCGGGATGAGCGCGATCGTTAAACTCGCAACAGATGGAACAATCGCTGCCCAATATGCCCTGCCGAAAGAGAGAAGTAATCCCACAGGCATGATCGTTGGACCTGACAAGGCGCTGTGGTTTGTCGAAACCGGAGCCAATCAGATCGGACGGATAACGACTGATGGACAGTTGACCGAATATCCTATCGCTGATGAAAACAGCTTTCCGCTGCGCCTGACTGCGGGACCTGATAATGCGGTTTGGTTCACCATGTTTGGTGTGAACAAAATTGGTCGCATTGACTCAGATGGCAAGATCACCACCTTCGATGCTCCTGATATGGGACCCGTGGGAATCACAACCGGCGCAGATGGTGCAATTTGGTTCACTGGCTATAACTCTACAGAAATTGGACGCATTACCACTGATGGCGTATTAACTAAATTCGCCGTGCCCACGTATGCCAGCGTGCCCTACCATATTATCGCCGGTCCTGATGGCAGCCTGTGGTTCACGGAACAGGAAGGTAATCTGATTGGACAAGTCAAGCTGTCAGCGCCGTAGTTATTCAATGTTGAACTTATATTGCTGAAGAATATTTGTTTCAATAAGATATTCGTCAAAGGAGAAAAAATGAACACTCGTAAGTCTCTCGTTTCAGTATTGATGTTCGTAAGTGTGTTGCTTTCGGCTTGCGCGCCAGCCGTAACGGCGACGGTGATTCCCCCAACCGCAGATCCCAGCACTGAACCTGCTGTTTCCATATCTCCCACATCTCTCTCGGAAACTCCTGCAATAGGCAAATTGTTGGAGACTATTCCTCTTCCCGTCAAGCCTAATCGGGATGCTGTATATGCTTTCGATTCGTTTTGGCTTATCGATGACTATACAGGTGCGATCACTCGTTGGGACCCTGCAAGCGGACAGGTACTTTCCACGATCACGGTTGGCAACCCCTAGGAAGCACCTTATGGCGATCCGGTCGCCGTTGTAGCAACAACCGATTCGGTCTGGGCCACCTCGGTGGCAACGAGCGAGATCGTCCGCATTGACCCGGGCACAAACCAAATTGTTGAGCGGATTCTGCTCGGCAAGGTTGATGACGGAGACTTCGTCATCAACGTGATGGTTGGCGATGACCATAACATGTGGGTCTGGGATTACGACAGGTTGATCGCCCTGCGCGTCGACCTCCAGACAAAGCAGGTGGCAGCGAAGTTTAAAAACACCTTGCCGGCCGCTGTGGTAGATGGCAGCCTGTGGGCGTGGAATGCGCAACATTCCAATTCCGCCTCCAAGCTTCTACGCATTGACCCTACCACCGACCAAGTTATCGCGACCATTCCGCTCGACAACGTGAGCATGGCAACCGCCTCAACAAATAACACCCTCTGGTTTGGACATGGTGACGATCTATTGGGCATCGACCTGGCAACCAACCAACTTACCGCCATCGTTCACTTGGGCGCCAGAGCCGGAGGAGGCATCTTGGTTAACGGAAAAGTTTGGGCGTTCGCCGGTCCTGGTTCTGGCCCTCCGGCCTGTCATGACTTGAAGCGAAGCTTCCTAGCGCAGATCGACCCCAGTACCAATTCGGTGGTTGATAAAATCGGATTGGATTGTCCAATGCAAGTAATTCAAATTGGCGATATGCTTTGGGTGTTTACTGGTGCCGCAAACTCAAACTATGGTGCCGAAAACCTTGTTGTAGTTGATACTGCACAGTAAATAAATTCATGAAACCAGAGACGGAGCAACGACGTCCGTCTCTGGTCGTGTTACCGACAAACCTGACTGACCGCCAACCACTCCCCGATGAGTTTTTCGCCTATGTGACCTCAATTCCTAGTGTAAAGGTCATCCAGGGACCGGACCCTATCACCATTAATGGCATTCAAGGGATCCAAATCATTGTCCATACTCCTCCGATGCGCGCGATGTTATGGCTCAAGGATGATTATGGATGGCATGGCGGTGGACCTTCAGGCGCAGACCCAGAGCTCAAGCGACAGTTGATCCTGCTTGAAGTCAACGGAGAACGGGTGCTGCTCGAGTTTGATGATAACCCTGAAAAGTTCGATGAACGCTATCCGCTCGTACAGGAGATTTTTAATTCGATCACGTTTGGGAAATAATCGAACTCCCCACGTTTAACAACGTAGCAGGTTGGAGCGTTTGAGCGTTCCAACCTGCTAACCCTTTTAACTTTCCAACATTTCAACGAGCCAGTGAAATAAACACATCCTCCAGGGT